>JAAZFD010000238.1 GCA_012511925.1 Clostridiales bacterium | reverse complement strand
CACGCCCACAGAGAACCGTCTGTTTTTATTGCTAAGCTGTGAAGAGTGCCCGCAGATACAAAGGATACCCCATCCATTATTTTAGTAGGCGTTTTGCTGAGTTCAATTCCGTCAACACCAAGTTGATTAAATGCGTTGTCTCCCCAAGCCCACAGAGAACCGTCGTTTAGTATAGCCAAGCTGTGAGAATTGCCCGCCGATACAAAAACTACCCCATCCATTCTTTTTGAGGGAATTTCACGATCCCGCATATCACCAAAGCCCAATTGATACTTGTCATTTGCTCCCCAAACCAATAGGCTACCATCGCTTTTTATCGCCATGCTGTGTCCGCCGCCCGCCGCAATCTGCCCAAACTTGCCACTATACGCCTTTTGTGCAAAACTACTTTGCGTTACCGCAATAGGCATAGCCCCCAAAAGCGTCATTACCAGCGCTAAAAAGAATGCAAGTAATTTGGTTGTTTTTTTCATATTTGTTTTCCTCCGATAATTTATTTGTTTTCTCATGAAGTTGATATTATAGAATATCAGAGATATTGAACAAGAAAACATTGTTACTATTTAATATTACAACCATTTTTTGAGTTGTCAACTTAGTTTAAACAAATAATTGTAAACAATCCGTAAAATGAGTAGGTATTAAAAGTTTGTAACATGGGCTTCCGTCCCTTGCCACGTTTACTTTTATACCCTTTGTTGGGGTGCAGCGGCAAAGCCCTTGCAGTTAACCATTCGCCGTAACTACTCTATTGCGCAAAAAACGCAAAAAACAAACATCCCCCAGAATTTTTCCGCATAGCTGCACTAATTCCCGAATATAATCATATAATAGTTAGGTTGAGTATAACTAATAAGGCAGTTGAATAATTCGAAAGTTTATTATATACTCTATTATGGAATATTATTTGCGATAGCAAGGAGGATAAATATGTATAGCAATATTGGTGGAATGATAAAGACAGCGGCGGCGGTATTTATGTGGATAGGAATAGTAGCGAGCGGAGTGGCAGGTACCTTGCTGCTTATTGGTGCAGAAATCGCATACGGAATCGGAGTTATAATCGTAGGTCCTGCAATCTCATGGTTTAGTTACTTGTTCATGTTTGGTTTCGGTGAGCTAATCGACAAAACAGCCGAATCGAATGCGGTACTGCTTGTGATGCAGGAGAATCAGAAGCGAATCATGGCAAAACTTTCGGGCGAGGAAGTGAACGAGGACGACGGCTACGCAGTGTAGTCGGCAGTCGTTAGAACTGAGAGCTTAGAGCTTAGAAAAATAGTATGCAAAAATGAATGCAACCGCTTATGCAAGTGCGTAGGCGGTTGTTTTATGTTTTGAATCCCATGGCTTAACAGGGGTTTTGAAAATATCACCGGAAAAAATTCGTTTTCACTCGGTCGAACGCAGTTTGCCTCTTGTTGCGTATTATGCATTCGTAACGGCGGTTTGAGCGAATGCGCTCCATTGCGTTTCCAACGTCCATTCTGCATTTTATAAACTGTCCACTTTTGGGGGACGTGGGGGGGCAATACCACTTATGACGGTGTCCATTTTTGTGGGTAAAGCATATTTTGGTAAGGTTCACTTTACACTTTGAAAATTGTCCTTGGCATGGGGTACGGATTCTAAACACCCTTATTTACTAAAATGCAGGGGAGGAATCTATATCCTTCCAAAACAAAAGGGTTTCGGGTAATTATCTGTTGGGGTAGAAAACATAAAAAGCGGGCGAACACGCAGGTTCGCCCCTACTAAACATATTAGTTGAATCGCTAATCGTGATTGAGCGAATGCGCTTCTTTGTGTTGTGTTTTGCTCCACGACAATGTTTGTTTTCCCTCAAAAATCCTCTGTCGTAGGGACGGCACTCTTGTGTTCGCCCGCTTTTTAATGCAATAAGTTTAAACAACGCATGTTTGCACAAGACAGTTTACAAACTTTGGGACGGAAAACAACACCGACTCAAAAATGTCTTGTTCTTTTGTTACTGCGGTGGCTATGCCACCTTCTTTTAAGAAAAGTAAACGTGCCCCGCTTTTCGCCCCCCTACAACAGAGCCTCGCACACAACGGTTCGATTGATAATTTTTTGGTAACTTGATAGTTATTTATTATAAACCTTGTTTTTGTTTACTTTTTTCTAAAAAGTAAACGTGCCTAACGTTCCTCGTCTCTCTCGTGCCTAACGTTCCTCGTCTCTCTCGTCCCTAACGTTCCTCGTTCTTGTTTCTGATAATCAACTTTATCGGCGTGGCATCAAGCCCAAAATACTTCCTAAAAAAGTTTTCCAAATAGCGTTGATACGAAAAGTGCATCGCCTTTGCATCGTTCACAAAAAGCACAAAAGTGGGCGGTGCTACTGCCACCTGTGTTGCATAATAAATTTTTAAACGCCTGCCCTTGTCCGACGGCGGCTCTTTCACCATAACCGCTTCAGAAACGCAATCGTTCAGCGTTCCCGTTGTAATTCGCCTGTTTGTTTGCTCGTAAACCCTGTTTATTTCGTCAAACATCTTATGCAAGCGCTGTTTCGTTTTCGCCGACACAAAAAGCATGGGAACATAGCTCATAAAAGCGAGGTCGGTTTTCAAGCGCTTTTTAAATTCGTTCATAGTATTCGTATCTTTTTCGATTAAGTCCCATTTATTTACGACAAGAATAGAAGCCCTGCCCTCTTCATGCGCATAGCCTGCAATTCTCACATCCTGCTCGCTTAATTCTTCGGAAGCATCCACCACAACAAGCACAACATCGGCTCGTCTGATTGCGGAAAGCGAACGAATAACGCTGTAACGCTCAATGGTTTCGTCCTCAATGGCGCGTTTTCGGCGCAAGCCTGCCGTATCGACTATCACATATTCCTGTCCGTTTTTTGTGAACGGCGTGTCAATCGAGTCCCTTGTAGTGCCAGGAATATCGCTTACAATGGTGCGTTCTGTTCCTAAAATCGCATTTATTATGCTGGATTTGCCCACATTCGGCTTGCCAACAACGGCAATGTTGATGATTTTATTCTCTTCCGCTTCTACATCCATTTCTTCCCAAGGCGGAAAGTGTGAAACAACAGCGTCAAGCATATCGCCAAGACCTAACTTTTGTGCGCCAGAAATCGTAATCGGTTCGCCAATTCCAAGCGAGTAAAAGTCAAATACGCTGTCCTCAAATTTCGGAGCATCAACCTTGTTCACCACAAGCACAATAGGCTTTTTGGATTTTCTCAAGATGCGTGCCACATCGTCATCTGCGGCGGTGATTCCCTCTCTGCCGTCTGTCATGAACACGATTACGTCTGCCGTTTCGATAGCTAATTCGGCTTGCCTAGGCATTTGAACAGCGATAATCTCCTCGTTTTCGGGTTCAATGCCGACTGTATCTATGATTGTCATTTCTAGGTTAAGCCAAGTTGCGTCGGTGTAGATTCTATCTCTCGTTATACCGGGTGTGTCCTCCACTAGTCCTATGCGCCTGCCTGCGAGCACGTTAAAAAGCGTGGATTTGTCCACGTTCTGTCTACCTACTATCGCTACGATTGGTTTTTTGTTTGCCATATCTTCCTCTTTAATTATATTACCCCACATTATACATTTTTAGTGGAGAATATTGCAAGGGGCTGACGGTTTTGGGTGTTTTGTTGGGGCTTTGCCCCAACCCCCATTACTTTTCTTGAAGAAAAGTAACAAAAGACACAACTTTCGCTCCAGCGGTGTATAACGCAAAATACGGATGCAAATACCGTTATTATGGCTGTACTTAGTGATAAGTCGTTCCCAATTCGCCGTAGGTGAATATCATTGTGAAGCAATATCATCGCGCGCTTGCGCACCTGTTAGGGCTTTGCCCCAAACCCCATTACTTTTCTTGAACAATAGCAACAAGAAAAGAATTAGCCATAAACCATTTTACCCTTCTGCATGTGATGATACTAATTCGCATTCGCTGCACAAGCAAAAATGCAGGCAATTACCTGCATCAAATGAATCACAAAAACACAAAAAATTCACACCAAAATACTTCGCTGACTTATCCCCTTTTCCTTAACCAAATACACAAATCGTTTTTGCGCTGATTGCATTTGAAAAATCGCCAGCTCAATCATTTCTGGTTCCGTTGCCGTATTGAAGCGTGTTCGAGCCGCATTCCACTCGTCAAGTGCACATTGTATGCTCATATTCTCATCGTGCGAATCGCTCTTATTAAACATATATACCTCCTGCGGTTGTTTACTATAATATTCCCAACAAATGAAAGGCTAAACACATATTGACTAATAATTTGCATATTACTTCGCAAAATGGTACTATTATACAAGATTCACTAAATCTTAGGAGCATTTATGAACGAACTTGAAAAGCTACAAAGAGCAAGAATGTATATCAATAAGTTAGCGAACGGAATCGACCCCCTAAATGGGCAATCAATCGAAAGCGATTCTCTGCTAAACAATGTGCGGCTGTCGAGATGTTTTTTCTATGTTGCAGAGGTGCTTGACAGCGTTATTGCAAACAATGGCGAGGTTAAGAAAAGAAAGAGCAATACCGCTCCATTTTTTATCACTGACGAGCAGAAAGCCAAAATACTTCCCATGGCCGAAAGCGTATTCGTCAGCCTTATTGCTGATAAAATAAACAACATTACTGTTGAAAACGATTGCAAAAAATTTCAAGCCAAATGGATTACTGAATGGCTTCTCGAATATGGTTATATGGATATCGAAACCGATGCCAAGGGACTAAACCGAAAGGTTGCGAACCAAAAAGCCAACGAAATCGGTATAACCCTAACAACAAGAGAAAACAACTATGGCACTTACACCCTAAATGTTTACGACGAAAACGCTCAAAAGTTTGTGGTAGATAATCTCGGCAAAATACTTGAACACGCACAAGGTAGAAAGCAAGAAACGACTTGGAGCGAATCCCACGACAAAATGTTAATCGACTTGTATGGCAAAAAAGTTCCGTTTTACGAACTGGCGATTACTTTTAAGCGGAGTATGGTGGAAATTAAGGATAGGTTGAGGGAGCTTGGGGTTGAGGTTCAAGAGTAAGCACGCCATTCAATTTTTCTGCATAGAATTTATTATTCAAACAAAAAATAACGCTTGACAGCACCTTAGCGGTTGTGGTATTATAAACAATGTTCGGAATGAACAGTATCGTCGCGGGGTGGAGCAGTTGGTAGCTCATCGGGCTCATAACCCGAAGGTCGTAGGTTCAAATCCTTCCCCCGCAACCATTTATGGCGGCGTAACTCAGTTGGCTAGAGTAGTCGGTTCATACCCGGCCTGTCATCCGTTCGAATCGGATCGCCGCTACCAACGCTCGAATTTCGGGCGTTTTTTTATTTTTTGGACTACAGAAACGAAATTTGAATACGGTAACGGTTTTGTTTTGCAGACAATATACTACACGAAAAGCTCTAACACAAGTAGATTGGCATTAGCAATCTTTAAGAATCAAAAACAATTGCCGCTACCAACGCTCGAAATTCGGGCGTTTTTTGTCCTTGCAAGAATTAGTTTTCGCACTTGTAGATTAAAATTTATATGCCACAATCAAGATTTGAAAATGTTTGAGAAAAGCGGATTGCTAAAATTTCGTGCTTTGGGATTACCTTTTACAGTTATTATGACACAATCGAGGACATAGGCAAACTATTAGAAAACTGATAGAATTTCGCTTATCGATTTTCGAAACTACAGCAGAGCGTATGAACAGGCAAACAATAATATTCGCACATTCTCTACATTTTCCAACAACGATTTTTCACAGTATGAGTTGACAAAATTCGCATATTTCCTTATAGTTAGACTTAGCTTACCCACGAATCTAAGCAAAGGAGTAAAACTTTATGGAAACAAAATATTGTACGAGTTGCGGTGCGGCATCGGACGGTTCTGCGTCATTTTGCCCTAAGTGTGGTGCATCGTTTCAACAACAGCAGTGCCAACAGCAATACAATCAACATTATCAACAATCGCATTATCAATCGCATGGACAACAAGGCATAGACCCGAATTGGCCTATAAAAAGCAAGACTACGGCAGGGCTATTGGGCATACTCATAGGCGGTCTTGGAATCCACAAATTCTACTTAGGCGAAACGGGCTTGGGTATTATTTATTTGCTGTTCTGTTGGACAGGCATACCTTCGATTATTGGCTTAATTGAGGGAATAATTTACTTGACCCAAAGCGATTATGAGTTTCAGGTTAAGAATAAGGTTAGAATTTATTAGTGGTGTAGACTGAAATAGCCTATGCAGGCGAACAAGCAGGGAAAGCCACTACAATATTATGGGTTAAGGATGCAAAATCGTTCAACGGTTTTTGTTAGTTTCAGCGAACCGCCATTCTACCCGTTTGCCATTATTGTAACTTTTAGTTGGCAAGTCTATAAAACAGAAATGTAACTTTTAGTTGCTATTAGGTACTACATTTTTTTGGTGAATCTTCAATTATAACGAGAGCTTGATTACAATGCTCTGTTTTTCAACACTTTGCGTCTTTAGAAATTAACCCTTTTTGTTAATAGAGAATGTTTCCCTACTCCATCCTCAACAACTCCATCAACTCATCATTCCCCATCTCCGTCAACTTCACGCCCTCATCCGAATCAATCAGCTTTTCCGCCAAAGAACGCTTTTCCTCAATCAAGGTGTCTATTTTTTCCTCCAAAGTGCCTGTGCAAATCAGCTTATGCACCAACACATTCTTGGTTTGACCTATGCGAAACGCTCTGTCGGTCGCCTGATTCTCAACAGCAGGATTCCACCACCTATCAAAGTGAATAACATGGTTAGCAGGCGTAAGGTTAAGCCCCACGCCGCCTGCTTTAAGCGACAAAACGATATAGGGAATTTCCTCCTCTAAAAAGCGCCTAACTATTTCACCACGTTGCGGAACGCTTGTGTTTCCGTGCAATGTCAAGCCCGTTTTTCCGAAAACCCTCGACAGCAAAAGGTTTAGTGGGTCGCACATCTCACGAAATTGCGTGAAAATCAAAACTCGCTCGTTCATATCACGAATCGATTCGCAAAGCTCTACTAAGCGTTGGAACTTTCCGCTGTCCTCGGTTAAAAACGCACCGCCATCTGTGAATTGGTCGGGGTGATTACAAATTTGCTTTAACCGCAAAATGCTTTTTAGAACAAGCCCCCTGCGCTCGATTCCGCTACCGTTAAGCGAAAGTAGCTCATCAGACAGCGAATTTACAACCGAATTATAAAGCATCGCCTGTTTATTAGACAGCGAACAAAAGCCCTTCATCTCGATTTTTTCGGGCAAATCAGAAATTACGCTCTTGTCGGTTTTTAGCCTTCGTAAAATGAATGGTCGCACCACTTCTTTCAGCCTTTCGGAACTGTCGTTCTTTTGAATGTTATGCATGAAGCGTTGTGAGCCGCCTAAAAGTCCCGGGTTCAGAAAATCGAAAATGGACCACAAATCAAGTGCAGAATTTTCAACAGGCGTTCCCGTCATAACTATTTTTTGCTCGGCTTTAAGCCTTTTCACGGCACGTGATTGAATCGTTGCAGGGTTCTTTATCGCTTGCGCTTCGTCTAAAATTACGCATTTCCAAGCATTGTTGTAAATTCCCTCAATGCGTGAAACCATGGAGTATGTTGTGATATAAACATCAACTCTTTCCGAACCCAAGCGGCTTTCTCCGAATGAGTTGTGAAGCACACGATACTGTATTTTAGGAGCAAACTTTCTAAATTCGTTTTGCCAATTCTGTAGCAGAGATGCAGGGATTACCACCAAGGATGGATATTCGTTGTTAAGTCGCATATTTTCAAGCAAAGCTATTACTTGAACGGTTTTCCCCAAACCCATATCGTCTGACAGGCAAGCACCAAGCCCAAGTTTTTTCATGAAAGCAAGCCAGTTCAGTCCGCTTAATTGGTACGGACGCAAGGTTCCTGTGAAATTCTTGCCCAGCTCCACGCTTTCTAACATGTGCGGAGTTGATAGCGCATGCGAAATATTTCTAAGCCAAACACCGCTTTTTATTTCAACCTCAAAGCCGTCATAATCACGATTAAGTAGTTGGTCGGGGGATATAAATGAGCGGAAAGCCTGCGAAAACTCGATTCCGTTTGAAAAATGCTTGTTGAACGATTTTATAGCCGAAAGTACCTGCGAAATATCCTTTTTCGAAAGTTCAACCCACCTGTCTCGGAACAAAAACAGCTCGTCTGTCATGTTTTGTATTTCTTCAAGCTCGTCAACGGAGATTTCCGTACCGTTCAAAAACAGCTTCATATCGAAACTTATTGGATTATCAGCACTCAAAAAGCCCTCTTTATCGCCAACCGATACGCTTATCTTCAAATCACCCTTGCGCATTCGCCAACGCAAAGGAATGTTGCAGGCGATGTGAAAACGGCTATACAGCTCTGTTTCGGATAAAAAGGTGAATATGTCCTTGGGTTCAAGTGGCAAAATATCCTTGATATTACCCTCGTTATAAAGCCTTGCTACAAGTGCGCTATACCTTGCACAGTTCTTCAGATTGTCCGTTATTTTTTCGATGCTTGAGTTATCTCCAAGCCTTATAAGCGCTTCAGAAAGCGTCATTGTTGCGCCCTTTATTCTGCACATTAAAACCAAATTCATAGGGGTTTTTGGGTGTAAAGTATTCTCCTCTAAGCCAAAGCTAAGCGAAAAGGTAGCCGAAACCTCGTCATAAAGGGAATCAAGCCATGCTTTTAACTCAAAATTCGTGGAATTATTCGAAATTCCAATAATCTCGTTGTAACCAAGCTCAAAAATCGCTTTTGTTACAGCTTCATCGGACTTAAAATAAACGATTTTTGAAAGAATTGCTTCGGGGTCGTTAGAATAAGCAGTTTTTAGTGCATCCAAGTCTTCGTAGCTTGCAATAACAGACAGCATTTGAGAGGAAAAGTCGTGTAATATTTTTACCGATGTATCAAAACTTAGCCTTGTGATGTTTAGCGCTCCAAAACGCAGCAGGCAAAGCCCCTTTGATTGCAGATAATCCGATAAAAGTCTGCGCTCTAAATAGCTCAGTAAAACGCTGTTTGTCCAACTCAATTTGTAGCCAAAGTCGCCATATTCCGCTTCCAAAGAATACAGAGACGCAGCCTTTTGCCTTGACACCGTATGCTACCTCCAT
>JAAZFD010000023.1 GCA_012511925.1 Clostridiales bacterium | reverse complement strand
GATTTTATGCGCTTTCCAAACACGAATATTCCGCTGCATTTGTAAATAGAACTCGGCACGGAAAGCATATGGTTTCTTAAAACACCTTTTATCGCCATGGGTAACTTTTTTGATTGATTTTCCATGTCGTAATCTCCTTTATCTAATGATAGATATTATACAATAAATATAGGCTCAGTATAATAAGAATTTGTGTTTTTTTTGTAAACTCTACTGATTGTTTTCAGTTTTTTCTTATAAAAAGAGATACTGTGCATCAAGCACAGTATCTATAGATATTAAAAAATCCTAAACATAGCTAAGTAACTCTTGAATGTTCTTGTTTACTACGTCTAACGAATGGTATGCAAGGCTTTTTGTTTCTTCATTTGCTTCATTGAACTCCTTCAAGCCTCTTTTAATATCTATTAGCCCTATCGTGTTGTTGATAATCAACATTTCTGCCATGCATGACGGGGATTTTTTTGCAGAGAAAGTTCCAAGCTTCAAGCCTGAAAATGGGTTTGCCTTAAATCTTTTGCTCGACTTAAAGTTGATATTACTTCTTGCAGCATACTCCATCGTGTTCCGTGATATGTCTTGAAACTCTGCAAACTCCTCTGCCATTAGGCTTCTAAACTCGCAGTCAACGCTCTTTTTTATAAAGCAACCAAGGGTGTCCCTGCCTACTTCAGCTACTTCTAAAATGCACATGATTAGTTTTGAATCCATAAACAACTCCTTTTTTCTTATTATGAGCAGTTCATGAAAAATTATTCCAAAGTGCTTTTATCTTCGTTGTCTTTAACGATAAAGGTCTCGTAAATCGCTTTGATATCGTCTATGTTTTTTACGCTGTTAGTGCCTAAACAAGCATTGCATCTGTTTAGGCATTCGGGACATACGCAACCCAACTCCAAGCTATCGGAGTTCGCCATATACTCTCCACATTTTATGCAACTACATCTCATCTCATCAACAGCTTTCGCAAGTCTGGCACGGTTTCTGATATATAGTCAGCACCAGCGCCTACTAATTCATCTTTAGAACCGAACCCATATAGCACGCCGATACATTTTATGCCGTTCACATGCGCACACTCTATATCGTGCTTTCTATCGCCTACCATTATTGTATTTTCAAAATCTGTTATTGCTAAATGTTTTATGGCTTGCTCAATAACCGCATCCTTTGTTATTAGGGTATCATCAAGCGTTGTTCCCGAAAGATACGCAAAGAATTTTTGCAACCCAAAATGCTTAATAACTTGCGTAGCGAAAAAGGTTGGTTTTGAAGTCGCTAACACGCAAGTAATGTTGTTTGAGTTCAACTCCTCTAATAGTTCGGGTATTCCTTCATAGATTTCATTCTCAAATATTCCTGTTTCGGCATAGTTTTCTCTGTAATATTCGATTGCCTTTTTTGCATCTTCTCTCGAAAAATAATAATACCCCATAAAAGAATCAACAAGCGGTGGGCCAATAAATTTATGAAGAGTTGCTCTGTCCTCCACAACTATACCAAACTTGTTTAGGGCATACATAATCGAATTAGTGATGCCGATTTCTGGGTCTGTCAAGGTTCCGTCTAAATCTAATAGAACATATCTTGAGTTCATGCCTTCTCCTTAATTTTTGCTTCATTCATTATACCAAAGTACCATTTTACATTCAATGCTTGAATATTTTTTTGCTTCCCATTTAAGAATATAAAGGGAGGAAAGTATGCTTACTATATTTTTTAGGACTCTAACTATATATGTACTGGTGTTTGCGGCTATTAGGCTAACTGGCAAGCGACAGATTTCCGAACTGCAACCCTTTGATTTAGTTATTACTATTTTGATTGCAGATGTAGCATCCTTGCCTATTTCGAATAATGACATTCCCTTGGCGCATGGAATCATCCCTATTATCGCTTTGTTTTTAATGCAAAGGGTTTTTGCATACCTATCGCTAAAGAACAAAGCACTTAGAACTATTATATGCGGTAATCCGCTCTTACTAATTGAAAATGGTATTGTGAACGAAAAACTTATGAAGGTTGCAAACTACTCTTTGTCGGACTTAATGGAGCAGCTACGGTCAAAGGATGTTTTCTCTCTAAATGAAGTAAATTTTGCAGTTTTAGAATGTAATGGCGAATTAGGCATATTACCTAAGGATGGGTCGCAACTAGGTAGCCCGCCCGACTCACGTCCTGCTCATTTGATAACATTAGATGGCAAGCGTGTAGTTGATTCATTATCTCAAATAGGAATAACCGAGGCATAGCTTGAAAGGCAAGTTAAAAAAACCGGTTGCATGAATGAAAAAGATATTTTTTATGCAATAATGGATGCAGATGATGCGCTAATCATGCAAACAAAAGAGAAATTTGGCTCAAGGCAGTTTACATTCGCAAAAAAAGATTGGCAAACAGTGAACAAATGAAGAACTATAAAGGAACAAAAATTGCTGTAATCATAGGGATTATTTTATCGACACTAATTCTTGCTTTCTATTTTATCTATCCCATTACCTATGCAAAGCCGAGGCTCGAAAGTATTAGAGAAAAGGCTGAACAGGGTATTGACCTTGCTTCAGAAGAAGATTTTGATGGCTTAACAGAATGTATTAAGAGAATGTCGGAGATATTTGGTGAAGCGAGCGACCACCTAAAGCTGTTCTACAACAACCATGCAATCAATGACGCAGTAAAAGATATAAATTTTGCGCTTAATTTAGTGGAGAATCAAATATTTGAAAAGCAAATTATTATAGAATGCTTATCAAACATCATTTCGGATGTAAATTATATCTTTGAAGGCGATGCACTTCTTTGGTCCACTTTCTTTTAATTCTACATAATTTGCTGTCAACATACATACTCAAAACGCATATCTATTATTTATGTATGCAACGGAGGTATGTATGTTTACTTTTATTCAATTTGTCAAGGATTTACTGTTTTTTGCGGCTTATGTTAACACAAGCACTTCCTTCCCAGAGCCGCTTTCAAAGCCCGACGAGTCAAAGTATATAGCGCTTTGTATCGCCGGAGATGAAGAAGCAAGGCAAAAGCTAATAGAGCACAATTTGCGTTTGGTAGCGCATATAGCAAAAAAGTTTGCGAAGAATAGCAACGATACAGAAGATATGATTTCCATAGGTATAATTGGATTAATAAAGGCTGTTTCAACATTTAAACCCGATAGAGGCACACTGGCAGCCTATGCGGCTAAGTGTATTGAAAACGAAATATTTATGGATATGAGGAAAAACTCAAAATATTCAAGCACATTTGTACGTTCTTTAGACGAACCAATAGGTCATGACAACGACGGAAACGAAATAACCATAGCAGATAAGTACATAGCCGAGCAACCTGATTTACAGGAAGAAATAAACAGAGATATGTTGAACGAAAAGCTAAGGGGGGGTTCCAGTTCAGTTTTAAGCGAAACAGAAAGAATGGTTTTGACTACAAGATATAATCTTGACGGAAAAAAAGCCTTGCCTCAACGTGAGGTTGCAGTTTTGTTAGGTGTTTCACGCTCTTATGTTTCACGCATCGAAAAGCGGGCGCTGAATAAGCTAAGGCATCATTTTGGAGAAGACGATTTTGCGAAGTGGGAGTAAAATTTAAGGGCGGGTAAAAGTCGGCAGATTGATGTCAATAAAACTCTGTATCTTCGTCTATTTCTGCAGGCTCGTACACTTCATGTATGCTTTTGGCAGTTTTTTCGTTTGCTTGGGTTATCTCATTTTCAAACTGCATTTTCATATATTCCTTTACTCCAATAACCCTTTTTGTTGTAATGGCGAAGTCCTTTATCTTTTCGACTTTCCTAACATAATACTCATAATAAGCAAAAAGTGCGAAGTTAATAATAATAAGAACGTAAAAGATAATGTTTATGTTCTTTAGGCTTAAATCTCCGATAATGAAAAGGCCTCTATATAACTCTGAAAAGCCAGCTCCAAATAGAAGGAATATGAAACCTAAACCGGTAGTAAATATGGCTGCCAATACATATTTGATATGAAAGGAATGAATATCCAATCCCTTAACAAGTCCGCAATAAGAACCATAAACGAAGAAGGTTAAACACGATAGCGCGAATACCAAACGAATAGTATTAATAATCTTTCTTCGCCTGTCAATAGCTGTATATTCTTGAAGAAGCACTTCAACTTCATCTTTTAAATCTTGAATAGACTTTTCCATAACTACCTCATCTTTGATTGTATTTATTATACAGTATTCTATGCAAAAATCAAACATAGTCCTGAACGTGCGATAAAAGATATACAAGCGTGGCATTGCCAATATTAAATTTTTCTGCTATACTAACCTTGTTTTAATACCATACCGAAGGGAGAATAAATAATGAACAAAGTAACTACCGTAAAAGAAGCGGTAAAACGCTTAAAAAGTGGTGATACGCTTTTAGTTGGCGGTTTTTTGAAGTCTGGCGCCCCCGAAACAATTTTAGAAGGCGTTTTGAACCATAACGATGCGACCGACTTAACAATCGTTTCAAACGATTCTGGCACAGTGGAAATGAATACCATCAAGATTATGCAACAAGGAAGAGTTAAGAAGGTTATAGCATCCTATATCGGACTTAACCCTGCTACCGGTCAAATGCTTATGGACAACCCAGACAGCGTTGAGCTATGTCCGCAGGGAACATTAGCAGAGAGAATACGTGCAGGCGGAGCTGGCATTGTTGCCTTTTACTCCCCCGTTGGTGTTGGAACGATTGTAGAAAACGGCAAAGAGAAGCGCAATTTCAATGGTAAGGACTATCTATTAGAAACAAGTCTAAGAGGAAATGTAGCGTTCATAAAAGCAACTATCGCCGACAAAGCCGGCAACTGCTTCTTGAAAGGCTCTACCAAGAGCTTTAACTCGGTTATGGCG
>JAAZFD010000237.1 GCA_012511925.1 Clostridiales bacterium | reverse complement strand
ATTGTGAACGGCTAAGGGATATGAAAGTCCAATGCTTAGCTGCTGTTGAATCAGCCTTTGAAGCTCTAAATCATCATTATTATATAACTTTGCGGCTGATTGAAGAAGTGCTAAATCATCGGTTTCACAGCCAAAGCCCAAGGCGGAAATTCCGCAGGCGTTTAGTGTTGCTACTGCCCCATACGCAAATGTTTCTGCGTTGGCAACCGAATAAGCAACAGGCAACTCAAGCACTAAGTCTGCACCATTTTGCAATGCCCATGCGGCTCTTTCACGCTTTTCGGCAATAGTGGGCTCGCCCCTTTGGGTGAAGTTGCCGCTCATTACAACTATCAAGTAATCGCAATCTGATTGTTTTTTCAAGTCAAAAAGCTGATGCTTATGCCCATTGTGAAAGGGGTTGTATTCGGCTACTACTCCTGCTAATTTCATACTGCTCCAAATGTTTTGATGATTGAATTTTATCAGAGACTATGTGTTCTTGGCAAACACTAAAGCATTTTTGCTTTAAAAACGAAGTTAGTTGCGTTTTTGTATCCCAACTTGCCATAGAAATTGTTGTGCATATCGTCATTTACCGCTTGGAGTTGAATTTGTAGTGCACCTTTTTCTTTTACTCGCTGTTCGATTTCTTTCATAAAGGTTGTGCCTATGCCTTGTCTTTGGAACTCTTTTTTGATTACTATTTCTACTATGTCGAAGCCTATTATATCGTCATACTGCACGAAATAGCCCATGGAGAAGCCAATAATCTGTTCGTTGTCTTTGAGAATTAAACAAAAAGAATCGTTTGTTGTTACTACTTGGAGGATTCGTTTATATGCAGAATCGGCTGTCCAAACACCCTCTTCAAAATCGTTGTAGTATTCGATGTAGAGAGGGATAACTTGGTAAATATTTGATTCGTTAAGGCGTATGTAGTTTAGAATTAGTTCTTTTTAAAATTATTTCTAATCCAATCAAGTACAGGGTTTAGGTTTTCCATGCTTACGAAATCACCACCATTTTTGTAGATTTCAAGCGCTTCCTCCTCGTCATAGGACAAACCCTTTGATTCTGCTTTTTTCGAAAGCTCTTTAATCAGTGCTTTAGTGCCAATCTTCATAAGAAATTTTGTAAAAGCAGGTAGCTTATTTATATCAAAACCGCCTTGCAGCCAAAAAACCTCTGCATCCTCGATTCCGTTATTATCACGCACCTCAATTGTTCTGTCGAAGCTATAGCTCGACATTCCAACGGCACAAACAGCAATTATGTTATAAACCTTGGCCGCCTTTTGATAGCCCGTTACCTTTAATTTGTTCACCCAGCCCATGAAAATAATTCCATCGCCCTCGTTAATATGGTTTGGCGCATCAGTAAGCGGATACGCGGGAATGCCTATCTCATTTGAGAGCATTTTTGCATACCTTTCTGTAAAGCCTGTTGAAGAAACATACACTATCGCTTTTAGATAGCTTTTCGTTTTTACTCCTAAAATTTCCTCTACGTTCATACTATCCCCCATGTAATATAAAAGCTTTATGCTACATTACCCTACCTAACATTATATTGCAAGATATTATGTTTTACAAGCCTTTTAATACAAAAAACTACTTATTATCGAAAAACCTTTGTTCAATGTTAAAAATGGGAATTATTGTTTTATGAATTTGTTACGCAATATTTCGCATAAAAAATATACTTTTTTCGATCTCCGCAAGTTGACAAAATCGCCCTATATAGGTAGAATTATTTAGGGGCATATATATTGTATAAATCGTTTTAT
>JAAZFD010000236.1 GCA_012511925.1 Clostridiales bacterium | reverse complement strand
TGGGTATTCTCTAAAATTTAATGAATGATGAGTAATTTGGCACGATGCCGTCTGTGGGCGAATACAGGAACGCATACACAAAACCTCGTTTTTTACCGCAAAACACCCATAAATGCCACCAACCAAACGTAGGGGCGCGCACTGCGCGTCCGCCAACAGATACACAAAAGCCCTATTGACAAGTTTTGTTGTCGGTTGACCGAACGAACTTGCTCGGTCGATTGGCTCAAGATTATTCGATATTTTTTGCATAGGGTGAACACGTAGGTTCTCACTGCATTTTCGATACGGTGTTTTGGTTTGTCAGGTATCTACGCAATAATTTTTGTTTTAGCTTCTTGTTTTTCAATATTTTCGCATCACGGATTAAGCGACTTTGCTCAATGTTAGTGCCAACTAATTGTTTGGCGTTTTCAGTGTTACCAGAGAGAATTGTATCGCAATCAAAAGCCTGTTTTACCTCTGTTGAGGGTGAAGCGGTTACGATTTTTTTGTTGTGGGGGCAAGCAAACATACAACGCTCGCAACCCATATACATATTTATGTTTTCCTCTACCCATTGGGGGTATGTTTCGTCCTCCATGTAGTAGCGTATGCACTTTGTTTTATCGTAATCGTTTGGGGTATCGCCTATCGCATTCGTGGGGCAGGCATCTATACAAAGGGTACATTTACCGCAATCTGGGGCAAACTCTTGATACTCCAACGGTGCAACCGTATCTATTGCAACTGTGTATAGCACGATTCGAGAGCCATATTCAGATAAGCGCAAAAGCGTATTCTTACCTACTGCACCGATGTGAGAATGTTCTGCAACCTTTTTAGCCGAAAGATTCAGCCTTTTTGCCTTAATTCCCATTTCATTTAGCGAAGTAATTAGCGTTTTTAGCTTGTGATACGATTCGTTAGATGCCAAATAATACGCAGAAACCACCTCGCCCTCGATAAATGGCTTGTACGGATAAACAAGTAAAAGCACACAGCTTGTCCATTCATATTTTTCTAATGCATCTGCAACAAGCCCTGTATCTCCGACATCTATTTTTTGCGGCTTCGTGAAAAAAACCCTTGTAAACCCAAGGCTATTAGCTTCTTTTTTAATAGCATCATAAATGTTCATTACTTATCTTTTTGCTTTATTATTCTTTTGTAAATTTCGTTTGAAAGCTCAATCAACTTCATGTAGTTGTTGTCCTGTGGGTTTGAAGCGCAATGGCGCAAAAGCTCGTATTTGACTCTGCCGATTATCGCAGACGGCTTTACCCTAAGCGCTCGAAGAATATCCGTTCCATTTACAGCTAAGTCGGACATTGAGAACGGAGCGCCAGAGGCTCGCATCTGCATATACACCTCGCAAAAGCGTTCAGCCGAATCAACTTCTCTTGACGGGTTGCCCGAGCCTCGAATATCCGCCCGCCTGAACTCGATTAAGTCGAGAATTAAAGGCTCGCCCCAGCTTGCAAATCTTGCTTTTAGGGTGTTATCCTTTGCCGTTCCTGCAATATCGTACATGTGAACGGAAATTAGCTTAACAACCTTTTGAATTATCTCGTTTGAATAGCACAGCCGCTTTAACGCATCTTGAGCCAAAATAGCCCCAACAGCGTCATGTCCATGCATATTTTTACCCTTGTTTTGCTTGTGTGATATGGGCTTGCCAACATCGTGAAACAGCCCTGCAAGACGCATATAAAGCACAGGAGGGGTTTCGGCACAAACATGAAATAGATGCTCTAAAACATCATAAATATGATATTTACGCTTTTGAGCATAATCTCGGCAGTCCTCAAGCTCTGGCAGTATTAGCGCAAGCACTCCCATATCACGCAAGGTTAAAAGACTACGCAATACCGGAGAATTTTCATGTGATTTTAGCCTGTGCGAATCGTCCTTTTCGTGCTGTAGCTTCCATTCATCAACCAAAGAGGGATATTTTATATCCGAAAGCAGGATTTTGTTAAGCTCATCTCTAATACGCTCGGCAGAAATATTTTTCAAGCCGTTTACATTCTGAACTGCGGCATTATAAGTGTTTTCTTCAATTTCAAAGCAAAGCTCTGCGGCAAAGCGTACCATTCGCATAATACGCAAGCCGTCATCACGCATAATTTCGGACGGGTCTTTGCTTGTGGCTCGAATTAGCTTGTTTTTAAGGTCAGCTACACCGCCTGTGGGGTCAATTATTTCGCCCGTTAGTAGGTTTTCATAAAGCGCATTTACGGTAAAATCTCTGCGAAAAGCATCCTTTTCTAAGGAGTTTGCAAAAACTACGCTTTGGGGGCGGTGGCTTCCATTATCGGCATATTTATCGGAACGGAAGGTGGTATGCTCTAAAAACAAAACAGATGATTGATACGGAAAATGGATTTCAACCATTCCAAAGGCTATCCCCTTGGGTACATACTTATAGCCTTGTTTATTGCAAAATTCAATTATTTCTGTTGGGGTAAGCGAACTGCAAATATCTATATCGCTTAGGGGAAGGTGAAGCATTGCATTCCTAACAAAGCCTCCAACCGCATACAATGTAGCGTTTGTGTTGTTAGCCTTGCAATAGGTATCAAAAGCATTCGCCAATGCTCTCAGTGCGCCTTTAATATCAATCAAACTACTTTTCCTCCAGTTTATATTCTACCAAAGTTAAGCTATGCTGTAAAGGTTTTTAATTGCTAAAAAACTTCGTATTTTGGTTTTTCTTCAAATAATATTAGTTTGACAAATTCAAAGGATTTTATAAAATTAGTTTTCCGTACGATTTTCGCTTTGTGGGCGATAGGAATATATTTCCTCCAAAGTTGTTAGAATATTAGAAAGAGATATGATATAATATTAGAGGTGGTATTTATGAAACTGAAATTTTTAATTATGATATTGATTTTAGCATTGCTCGTTAGCGGTTGCACTCTTACGCCCGCAACGGGTGATGTTACTCCTGCGCCCACAGATTTGGAAACAATACAACCCGCAGCGACACCCAGCGTGTGGCACGACGAGGGTACATTCGTTGTAGGCACGGATATTTTGCCAGGCGAATACTTTTTAGAAGCTACAGGCGTTTTTGGCGGCTACTTTGAAATTAAAAGTGTAAGAAACGATAAAACAATCGCAAACGGTAGCTTTAGAGCAAATGTATATGTTACGGTTAAGAGTAATGAAGTGCTAACTATATCGCTTAGCAGGCTAACCGAGTCGAAAAATCGCAAGGTTGAGGTTGAATACATAGACGGTGAAGCGTTTTATCTCGAAGGAATGTATAAGGTTGGCAAGGACATCAAGGCAGGAACTTACGAGCTTATTTGCCTTGAAACCTCCGATATGGGCAGGCTTTATTATGAGATTTTATCCGATAGCTTGCATGCGCCGGAATCAAAGGTCAGCAGCGGTCACGTGCATGAAGCCACTGTAACGGTTTATGATGGTCAATATCTGTATGTTAGCAATGCGGACATAAAATATATTCGATAGGGACTACGCAAAATAAGTCTTTTATGATTATTGTATGATTTTTGGCTCAATGAAGCCTTAATTGTTATTCGTTTAATTCATTCGATAGGTATTTCGTTCAGAACGGCTTCAAAATCCTCTAATGTATTGCATAAAAACAGTTTTTGACGGATTTTTGTGCTGTTTTTTATGCCATGTGTGTACCATGCCATATGC
>JAAZFD010000235.1 GCA_012511925.1 Clostridiales bacterium | reverse complement strand
CTCTCCAAGCATATCATATTCTTTTGCCGCAACAAGCCTTGCATTCACAAAATCCCCGGGCGCAACAGCCTTTTCGCCTATCGACACGATTATTTTCCCGTCAACCTCTGGCGCTTCGGCATAAGACCTACCAACAACTGTTTTTCCTGCCACGCTTTCCACAAGCACCTCAACAATACTGCCTATGCGTTGCTCGTTTAAGCGTTTAGAAATTTTCGCCTGCAAACGCATTACTAAATCGTATCGCTTTTGCTTTGTTGCCTCGTTTATTTGATTTTCAAACCCGCTTGCAGGGGTATCCTCCTCCTGTGAATATTCGAACACACCCAGCCTGTTTATCGGGTATTGCTCTAAAAATTCTAAAAGTTCAGCAATATGCTCCTCACTTTCAGAAGGAAAACCAACTATAACGCTACTTCGTATTATAAATTCTTTTGATGAATTTCGCAAGCTGCAAATAATTCGCTTTATGCAATCAGAATTCCCCCTGCGGTTCATTTTCATAAGCAAGTCATCATTTATGTGCTGAATTGGAATGTCGATGTAATTCACAATCTTGTCGTTTTTAACAATCGTTTCAATTAGCTCGTCGGTAACCGTATCGGGATATAGGTACAGCAATCTAATCCAATGAATTTCATCAATTTTTGTAAGCCTATTCAACAGCTCGCAAAGCATCGGCTTGCCGTACAAATCCATGCCGTATGCAGAAGTATCCTGCGCAATTATGTTCAGTTCTCGTACTCCGTTTTCTGCCAAACGATAGGCTTCCTTAACCAAATCATCAATAGGAACGCTTCTCATGTCGCCCCTAATCAGAGGAATAGCACAATATGCGCATCTGTTTGAACAACCGTCAGAAACACGCAGATATGCGCTGTATGGTGGAGTAGTAAGCATACGAAACGAATTTTTGTATTCGCCAATAGAAACATTTAGCAGCCTTGCGATTTTCTGTGCAAGCTCGGCTTGATTTTTCACTCCCCAAAAAACATCTACCTCGGGCAACTCTGCCTTCAGCTCGTCAAAGTATCTTTCCGACAAGCAACCGCACACCGCCAACACCTTGCACCTATCTGATTTATACCTTGCCATTTCGAGAATCGTGTTTATAGACTCCTCTTTTGCAGGCTCAATAAAGCCACAGGTGTTTATTATTATTGCGTCTGCTTCGCTTGCATTTTTAGTTATTAAAAGACCAAAATCCCGTAGATAGCCCAATAAAACCTCGGTATCAACGCGGTTTTTTGAGCAGCCAAGCGAAACTACGCCAACGGTTTTCATATCTCTTCCTCAACCCCAGAAGAGTCGCCATAGGTAGCTTCGAACTTTTCTATGCTCCACAAAACATTTCTCGGCTTTGCACCGTCAGGTGCTGAAACTATGCCCAACTCCTCCAATTCTTCGATGATTCGTGCCGCTCTGTTATAGCCTAATCGCAATCTCTGTTGAATGTATGAGGCGGATGCCCTTTTAGTTTCAATTACAAGCCTTGCGGCATCCAACAGGAATTCGTCTCCAAACTCGCCAGAAACCTGCGTAGAGCCTGCGCCTACCCCTGCCGTAATTTGCGAATCCACAAGCGTATCGAAGTTCGGTGATATATGCGTTTTTTCAAAGAAGCCCATAACGTTCTCCACCTCTTCGTCTGAAACGAATGCGCCTTGAATTCTAACAGGCTTAGGAGTTTGGTTCGTATGGAAAAGCATATCGCCATTGCCAAGTAGTTGCTCTGCGCCTGTTGAGTCTAAAATAACCTTAGAGTTCACATAATCCGTAACAGCAAATGCAACCCTTGCAGGGATATTTGCCTTGATTTCGCCTGTAATAATGTCAGCGGAAGGTCTTTGAGTTGCAACAATCAAGTGCATACCGCAGGCTCTACCTAATTGAGCCAAACGCACGATTGATTCCTCAACCTCTTTGCCCGTACTCATCATAAGCTCTGCCAACTCGTCTATAATTACTACAATTCGGGGCATTCTATCCTCTGGATTTACTTGAAGCTGGTTGTAGCGTTTAATATCCCTTGCGCCCATAGATGCAAGCTTTTTATTTCTAGTCTCCATCTCGGTTACTGCCCAACGCAATGCAGAAGCCGCTTTCTTTCTGTCGGTTACAACCTTTACCAATAGATGCGGAAGATTTGCATAGGCTCTAAGCTCTACAACCTTTGGGTCTATGAGAATAAGCCTTAAATCATCTGGTGATGATTTGTAAATGAGGCTCAAGATTATTGCGTTCAAGCATACGCTTTTGCCCGAGCCAGTTCTACCTGCAATTAGCAAGTGCGGCATTTTTGCCAAATCTGCTATTATGGTTTTTCCTGCAATGTCCTTGCCGAGTGCAAATGTTAATGGCGAGGTTGAGTTTTTGAATTCAAGGGATTCGATTATCTCTCGCAAATAAACCGTAGAAATAGTTTTGTTCGGAACTTCAATGCCAATAGCCGATTTTCCAGGGATAGGTGCTTCTATCCTCAGCTTTTCAGCCGCTAAAGCAAGTGCCAAGTCGTCTGAATATTTGAGAATGCTCTTTACGCTCACTCCCGAGGGCGGTACAAGCTCGAACCTTGTAATAGTAGGTCCAACGGTGATATTCGTAATCTGTGCGTTATGAATCCTAAAGCTTGCCAATGTTGACAACAGCTTTTTCGCTTTAAGCTCGGGTTGCTCATTGTCGTTCCTTTGTGATACTGTGGGGAATTTTAGTTGCGTTATAGGCGGTCTTTGATACTCCAACAGATTATCGCTTACTTCAAATTCGCCTTGTAGCTTTGCTTCAACATTCTTTCGGTTCGGCTGAAAAATATCTCTGTCAGCTTCTGCAACCTCCATTTTGTCGTATTCCTCTAACTCGGAATATGCATCTATGTTCACAACCTGTGTTTTTCTTTTAGTTGATTTTTTAGCTTCTATTTCTTGCGGCGGATTCTCCACAGGCTCGTCCTCTGAATAAGAAGTAAAGTTTGGCGCGGGTATTTTATCGAAAAAGCTGTAATCGTATTCTTCTTCCTCGTAATTCCCGTAGTCTATTTCTATATCGGCAGAATCTTCTTCCTCTTCTTCCTCAAACTCCTCCTTAGGCTTTCTCTTAGAAGCCTCCTTTAGCTTTAAAAATGCTTTTTTCAGCGAGAAATTTGTTATTATCAAAATGGAAATCACATAAAAGGTTATAAGAATTATGTTTGAAATCGCTTTGCCGAAAAATACGCTCATGGGGTAGGCTAAAACAGCGCTAACACTTCCGCCCAATAGTTGATTGGCATAGCTTTTTGTGAACGCACTCACTAAGTAATCAAAAAAGCTGACTCCTTGTGCCTCTATCCAGTTAATATTTATGAAAACAAGCGCAAGAAATAGCATTACGCATATCAAAACCGATGTTTTATTAAGCCTTGCAGTTGATTTCGCGATTACATAAATTCCGTATGCTATGAATAACAGGGGTAGGGCAAAGCCCAATATTCCCACAAGACCGAAAATCAGAGTTGATAAGCCCTTTCCAAAAGGACTTGCTTCAATGAGATATAGACTAACGCCAAGCAAAAGCCCAAGTGCAATCAGAATTATACCTATGATTTCATAGCCCTGACTGGTTTTAGGCTGCTTGTCCTTACTTTTAATCTTATCCTTATCGTTTACCTTGCCTTTTTTAGCAGGTGCTTTTGATTGTGCTTTGCGCTTTTTATCTGTTTCTTTAGCCATTGATTATCTCCCCGGTTGAGTATGCGATTTTTTCTTGCATCTCAAAATATACACTAATTATAAACCAAAAGAACTTTTTGGGCAAGGAGTCAAATATTAGAATTGTTATCGTAAATCGATAATAAATTTAGAAAAACATAGAACAAGAATTAGTTTATTCATAAAATGTTTAATTGTGTTCGGGCAAAAGCGTGTTATACTGAATGTAATCTAATAAAGGAAGGTGAAATCCTATATGCAGGATAGAACTAATGAGAATTTGAATACAGGGGCAAGGGTTCGCTCTTTTTCGCCTCAAACAAATAAAAAACCTAAGATATTCTTGTCCGTAAAGGCAAGGCTTTATATTCTTTCGTTTGCAATGATAGTTTTGTTCGTTGTTGCATCATTGTTAATTTTTTCGAATCCAAACCATGCAAGCGGAATACAGGATGTAAAGGTTGAGGGAAAAAACAATACACCCGCTCCCACAGAGAATGTTCAAACCCAGGTTCCGATTACCGATAATAGCAATTTAGCAACTCAACCTCCTGCTGGTGGTGAGGATTATTACGAGGATTCTGAAGATACGCACTCGGGTGGTGCAATAGTTACCGATGAGCCTGTTAAGGTTTCGATTCTTCCAATTGTTACAGCCGAACCCACACTCGAGCCATTACCGTTTTCTGAATACTTAGAATACAAAGACACGCATCCGTCAATAGCGATTATTCAAACACGCTACATGGCGCTTAATTACATGGATTATGACGAGCCTACAGAATATTTCGGTCCTATAACAAGGGATGCAACCGAGATGTTCCAACGCAGAAACAATTTAGAGGTTACAGGCAAAATCAACGAAGAAACATATCGCCTGCTTATGAGTTCTGAAGCAAGAATTTACATGGTTGCATTAGGCGACAAAGGCGACGATGTTCGAGAGCTACAAAGCCGCTTATACGAAATGGGCTACATGAAAGCATCCCCTACAGGCTATTTTGGAACAGATACGCATGACGCAGTATTGCTTTTCCAAACAAATAACGGTCTTACCGTTGACGGCATGATTGGTGAGCGCACAAGAGAAATTTTATATAGCTCTGAAGCTGTTCCAAACGTATGGATGCAGGGCGACTCTGGCGATGGCTTAGTACCTTATCAAGAAAGACTAAAAGCGTTAGGCTACCTAACATCCGAGCCTGATGGCGTAAATGGCAAGGAAACCGTCGCAGCTGTTAAGCGTTTCCAAGAGCGTAATGGCTTAATCGCAGACGGCTACTTAGGTCCAAAGACAATGACATTGTTAATGAGCGAAGACGCTGTTCCAAACTCCCTTGCAATGGGTATGAGGGGCGAGGACGTAAAGTGCGTTCAGCACTTACTAAAAAATTTAAAATATCTAAATGATGATATGGTTACAGGCTACTTTGGTGCAGCTACCAACCATGCTGTAAGGGCATTCCAAAAGCATAATGGATTGTCTGCAGACGGTAGAATAGGCAAGCAAACCATGAGCGTGTTAACCTCCGATGGTGCAAAATCAGCGCCAAGCAGCTATGAGATGTACACAGGCGGCTCCTCAAACGATAGCGGCAACACTGGCGGCGGAAACACTGGCGGAAACGACAATCCTCCCCCTGCGGCGGATGAACCTTCAGTAGCAGCGCTCGTAGCGATTGCAAAGAGCAAGGTAGGCTCAAGGTATGTGCGTGGCGGTAAGGGTCCTAACACATTCGATTGCTCAGGGTTCGTTTACTGGGTATTGAATCAAGTTGGCATTAAACAATCCTACTTAACCTCTTATGGTTGGCGCAGTGTATCGCATTACCCGAGAATCAACGATATAGACGACCTAAAGGCAGGAGATGTAATCGTGTTCTACGGTCATGTGGGTATCATTATCAGCGATACAGAGATGATTGACGCATCCAGCGGTCAAGGCAAGGTTGTAAGAAGAGGATTTTTAAGCAACTGGTGCAGGTCAGAATTTATATGTGGTTACAGGGTGCTAGGCTAATAGCTAATGTATAATAGGGGTTTCAAAAAGCAGGCAACGAAAGTTGCTTGTTTTTGTTAGGGGAAAAGGGTAAGCTTTTGAGAAAGTATTTGTTAGAAACGAGTATTTCTTTTCGCATATCGCTTTTATTGTTATAGCGATTATTTAGATTTGGGATGTGCTAGGTGAAACACTCCCCTTGTCTTCATAGTAGAGACAATAGCGGGCGAACACACAGGTTCGCCCCTACAACATGTCAACATAAATCGTGCTTGATTTTGTATTCTGCATTCTGATTTTTTTTGCATTATGCGTAGCATGAGTCTACGGCGAAATCGTAGGGGAGAATTCAATATCCTCCCGAAACCGGCGGACGGGCAATGCCCGCCCATACATTTTGTTGTTAACATTCAGCATTCACATACTGCGAAATCGCTCTTGATTTTGCGTTTTGTATTCAATATTTTGCATTGCGCCGTAGGCGTTAGCACCAAAAATTCAATATCCTATTAAGATAATAACCAATGCTCGGAACAAACACATCTTGCGAAGAAGATAAATTGCAAGAAGCCACAAATCTATCATTGCAGTAAACCTCAAGCCTGCCTAAATTCTCGCCTTGATACACGGGAGCTACAATCCCGTTATTCACATAAATTCTTGGAATGAACTTGCCCCCTTCAGACTTCAATACAGGCACAGTAATAT
>JAAZFD010000234.1 GCA_012511925.1 Clostridiales bacterium | reverse complement strand
TAACATGATAGTGCGTTTGCCGTTGATTACAACTTCTGTGTCCTGTGCCGACTCGAGCGCATGGAAATAAGGGTAAATCCCCGCTTCAATGGCTTGGTTGATATGACCAACATTTTTGATATCGTCAAATAATTCCAATATAAACTCCTTATATGCGTAATTTGACCGCATGAGCTAATCGCTTACGGTCGTTTATAAACTACTTTATTATACAACATATTTTCTATTTAGCAATTAGAAAAAGAAAGGGAATGAACCCTTAGAAAGACCGTTTATAAAGTTTTAGGGGCGAACACAAGATTGCCGACGCAATAATTTTATCTGCAAATAGGTTCAACAGCCACAGCTTTCACCGCAGTATAAAAACTGCGGTGAAAGACTAATGTCGCTACTTATGCCGCCGGAGTTGCAATGTATTGACCCTGCTCGTTTGTTACATAAGTGCCAATTGCCTGGACAGTTGGAACCTTCAATGGACCATTAGCTGGGGCAATTACATCCACGGTTACGCCTGGGCAAAACTCGTCGCCCTGAACCAAAGATGAACGTATATCAAGGCTTATCGCACTAACTTTGCCCGAGTTTGTAACATTAACAGCATTTATTGTGCGAGTACCGTTAGCTCTAATAGCTGCCGCCCTGATAACAAATGCTGCGGTGTAGTTGTAGTATGCGGTTTGCATGGGGTTGCTGTTCGCATTCGAAATATTGCGTCCGAAATAGCTTTGCTTCGTAACCTTTGCAGTAATGTTTCCAGCTTGAGTGAAGTTCGTTAGGTTGATAGGAGCAGTGTTGCTTTGAATATGTGCAACAAGTCCACCAGCAAATAGCGCACCGTTTACATCGCCATAGTTTGCGCAGTTCAAAACATCTATAGTGCTTGTGGCAAGACTGCTTTTCTCCGAGCCTATAATCCCTCCTGCGGTTGCACCATTAACCTTGCCATAGTTTTGGCAATTAGTGATACTAACACCGTTGCTGTAGAATATGGATGCAATTATTCCGCCAGCTGATGCCTTAGTTGGAGAGTCGCTGAATACTGATGTAAGCGTTGCATAGTTTCGGCAATTCTGAATAGTAATTCTTTCATCTGTCGCTACACATTTTGCGGTTTTACCAACAATGCCTCCTACCTCATTTGTTGCGGTTATAACTGAATTGTCGGTAGGTGTTCCAGCCTGCACATTGTCTATCACGCATCCGGGATATGCACACCCGACAGCTGTTGCAAACTGTGTAAAGCATGATACCCAGCGTAGCTCATTTTTCTCGGGAGCGGCAGGGCTTTTGCTTACATGCGATGTAATGCGAACATTCGTGAATGTAACATTGCGCATTGTGCCTGTTAATCCGCCTATGAAGCCCCATGTCCTATCCGTAGCTGGTATGCCGTTTTCAACCAAGTAATGCGAGTTTTCATTTTTAATCAAGGCGGTTATGGTCAAGCCGTTGATTACTTTGTTATTGCCATCGAATACACCGTTAAATACATTGATACTCGTTCCGATTGGTGTCCAGTCCATAATCGAAAGGTCGATATTGTTTTCCAATTTAACGGTGCAGGGTGTGAAATCAACTCCACGATTGACCAGCTCTGACAAACCTGCAAGCTCTGTTGCCTTTGTGACAGATACGTTCGATTTCAGAGTCGTGCCGTCTGCCTGATAGAAAATGCTTGTAGTCGGCGAAATCATCCCCGTAAGCACATTAACCATATCGTCTGCATATTCGGTTAGTTTCTTGTTTTTTAGATTTGAGCTAACCTGTATGTTTCCTTCGGCATTAACTATAACAAGCTGATTCTCTGGGGAATACCAATATACAGACAACTCGGACGCAAGCGGCAACGGTATGGCGTTGTCGATGTTGTAGCCGCCTTCGGTAAGCACCTTTAGCATTTCTCCGAATGTTGTGGGCGCTTCACTTGAAAGCTCCTCCGTTTTTAGGTACTTGTTCATGTTGGCAACGTTTGAAATCGCTTTGGCGGTATTTGCCTTGCGCATAACCGATGTGAATGATGGAATTAAGATTGCAGCCAAAACTCCTATTACCGCAATAACAATTATCAACTCAACAATCGTGAAGCCAGACTTTCTGCGTTTTTGTAATGTGTTTTGCATAAAAATACTTCCTTTGCTTTTATTTTATGAGCTTTTGCCCATAAGTGTTAATTCAATTATATAACCCAGACTATTAGGTTGTCAAATGGTTTTAATAAATATTTAATAATACGCACTTAACTTTTAATTTTTAGTTATCAATAAATATATAATTAAATTTCTATGAAGTGTTTACAATGATTGTAATTTAGGCAAAATCGTATCCTTCCTTTAGCGACAATACGTTTTCGAATCGAAAGTCTAAAATCTCTTCGATTTCTCGTACCTGTTGTTTGATGCGATTATAGAAATCCTGCTACGCAGGTTGAAATCTTGCTTTCACAGGTTGAAATTGGCTTTCTGCGGAAAGCCAATGAAATTCACTGCGGCGGATAGGAGAGGGCGTGAACGCAAAATCAAGCACGATTTTTGTATTTCAATATAGGGAGGATATTAAATCCTCCCCTAAATTAAGTCTAAGCTCTAAGTTATAATCCGCATTATGCGTTACGCCTTACTCCGGCAGTAGTCCCTTTCGTGTCAAGTCGATTTTACCATCAGGGCGAACCTCTGTAACACGCACCAAAATCTCCGCTCCCATTTCCACAACATCCTCAACACGCTCAACCCTGTGGTTTGCAAGCCTCGAAATATGCACCAAGCCTTTTTTACCTGGCTTCAGCTCAACCTGTGCGCCTATGGGCAGAATTCCCACAACCTTGCGTAAGTAAACCTGTCCAACCTCGATATCACGCACGATTGTATCAATCATCTTTTTAGCGGCTTCTGCGGCTTCCATATCGTTTGATGCAATCGAAACCCTACCATCGTCTTGAATGTCGATTTTAACGCCTGTATCGGAGATAATCTTGTTAATCGTCTTACCGCCCGAGCCTATAACCTCACGAATCTTGTCTGGGTGAATGCTAAACTGCGTAATTCTCGGAGCATAAGGCGACAATTCCTCTCTCGGAGTTCTTATCGTTTCCATCATCTTGGCTAAAATGTGCAATCTGCCCTTTCTTGCCTGTTCAAGCGCACGAGTTAGCACTTCTTCGCTGATTCCCTTAATCTTTATATCCATTTGAATGGCTGTGATGCCCTCATACGTTCCTGCGACCTTAAAGTCCATATCGCCTAAGAAGTCCTCTAAGCCTTGAATATCGGAAAGAATGGCTATGTTGTGGTTCGCATCGTCTTTAATCAAACCCATTGCAATACCAGCTACGGGCTTCTTAATCGGAACGCCTGCGTCCATAAGTGCTAATGTGCTTGCGCAAATCGATGCTTGCGAGGTTGAGCCGTTTGAGCTTATAACCTCTGATACAAGGCGAATTGCATACGGGAACTCCGCTTCAGAGGGAATCATGGGAAGCAACGCGCGTTCAGCCAAAGCGCCATGACCTATTTCACGCCTGCCTGGTCCACGCATCATACGAGCCTCGCCCACGCTGTACGGCGGCATATTGTACTGGTGCATATAACGCTTGTCCTCATCTAAGCCTAAGCCGTCGAGCGTTTGAGCATCGCCAACCGAACCTAATGTCGCAACGGTTAGCACTTGCGTTTGTCCACGCGTGAAAACACCACTTCCATGTGTGCGAGGAAGTATGCCTACCTCACTCCAAATTGGACGAATTTCAGTCCACTTTCTGCCGTCTGGGCGAATTTCATGGTTTATAATCTTATCACGCACAACCTCTTTAGTTAAGTTGTATAATATGCCATCAACATCTTTAATAACTTGAGTATCGTCTGGGTATTGCGCCTTAAAATACTCTATTGTTTCAGTTTTAACCTGCTCTTTGCGCTCATCACGCACCGACCTCTCAAAGGTATCAAGCGAATAAACAACCTTATCGAATGCAAAATCACGCACCTGCTGAATCAACTCGGGAGATGGCTCGTGAATATTAACCTCCATCTTTGGCTTTCCAACCTCTTTTGCAATACCCTCTATGAACTCAACTATTTTCTTTATTTCCTCATGTGCCAACAAAATAGCTTTTAGCATCTCTTCTTCTGAGATTTCGTCTGCACCTGCTTCAACCATCATAACGGCTTCCTTTGTGCCAGAAACGGTTAGGTGCAAGCGGCTTTTTTCACGCTGCTCGCTGTTGGGGTTCATTATGTATTCGCCGTCAACAAAGCCAACGCTTACCGAGCCTGTGGGACCCATAAACGGTGCATCACTTATCGACAATGCGATAGATGAACCAATCATAGCCACAACATCGGGTTCAACG
>JAAZFD010000233.1 GCA_012511925.1 Clostridiales bacterium | reverse complement strand
GCGTTATGTGTGTTGCCCTTCTTCACTTTTGATGCAGTTTGGGGGCTGTTTGCAGGCTGTTTGATTGCGAACACGCTAACAGGTGGAATGCCAGCAGACATTATTTTTGGAAGTTTGGCTACATTGTTTGCGGCACTTTGTTCGTATGCAATTAAGCGTTCGAATTTTGCAAAAAGCAATGAAACGCTTGCAAAATGGCTTGTTCCACTCCCAGCAATCGTAATAAATGCCTTTGTTGTGGGCTGGCTGTTAAAGTATGTTTACAGCCTGCCTGTTAGTTATGAAAGCGCTTGTCTTTATGTTGCGGCAGGACAAGCAATCGCCTGTTATGGTGTAGGTATGCCGCTTTTAACACTGCTTGACCGTCCTTCGATTAAGAGAATTATATCGGAATAACGGAAAAGAATCGCAAAAGGAAAGAAAAATGCAAATAGGCAAATTGGGAAATGGTTTACTTGAGAGTTTAATACTCGACAAGTTCAAAAAAACGAGAGATGAAGTGCTACAGCCACCGAAAATCGGCGCAGATTGTGCCACAGTGAAGCTGGATAGCGGTATTGCTGTACTCTCAACCGACCCCATAACTGCCGCAAGCACGCATTTGGGCTTTCTAACCGTTCATGTGAATTGCAACGATGCCGCTGCCGCAGGTGCCGAGCCAATAGGTTTGCTTGTAACCTTGCTTGCCCCTCCTGGTGCGAAAAAAGAGGAGCTTGCAAAAATCGCAGACGATATTCAACAAGCCGCAAGCGCAATAAATGTTGACATAATAGGCGGTCATACCGAGATTACATCTGCGGTTACAAGAATTATCACATCATCAACCGTTATCGCACAACCTATCGCAAAGTCGCTAACAAACACCGCTAACATAGGCGACAGCATTGTTATGACTAAAACGGCAGGAATAGAGGGTGCATCTGTAATTGCATACGATTGCGCACACAAACTTAACTTTTTATCCGAATCGGAAATCGAAACCGCAAAGTCGCTTCTAAACGAAATCAGCGTTGTTAAGGAAGGACTTTTTGCTGCAAAGAATGGTGCTACGCTTATGCACGATGTAACCGAGGGCGGAATTTTGGGTGCACTTTGGGAAATGGCATACAATTTGGGTAGGGGTTGCGAAATCGACATAGGCGCAATCGACATTCACCCTGTAACAAAAAAGATTTGCGATAATTTAGAAATAAATCCGTACAGGCTGTTATCAAGCGGCTGTATGCTTATTGTTTGCAAAAACGGAAACGAAATGGTTCAGGGGCTGAAACACATCGGCATTAACGCAAAGGTTATTGCAAGGATAACCGATAAGGCACATGGGGTGAAAACCACTTCGGGGGAGGAAGTGAGTGCGCCGAGGGCGGATGAGCTGTTTGGGGTGGTGTAGAATATCACCGCAAAAAAAGGCGATACGAAAATAAGGGATTACTCTTATATTTCAAATATTATTAGTTTTTCTGTTTGCGGTTTATATCCTTATGCAAAATCAGGAAACGCATTAACCGAAAAATCAAAAAACACGAAAATACGGTAGAATTTCTCTTCTTGTGAATACCAAATGAAAAGTGAAAAGTAAATTAAGATGATTACAGCAGCAATTATAGGCGGTGTTTTTATACCTGTATTATCAAATATTATTAGTTTTTCTGTTTGCGGTTTATATCCTTATGCAAAATCGGGAAACGCATTACATAGCAAAACAGGCGAACAACACGAAAATACGGTAGAATTTCTCTTCTTGTGAATACCAAATGAAAAGTGAAAAGTAAATCAAGATGATTACAGCAGCAATTATAGGCGGTTTTTTCCTATGTTATTTGAATATTTTCCCAAGTACAGCGTGCTCTTTACTTTGCTAAAAATTACTTGCAGATTCTTCGAAATTAACGGGGCATAATATGAACGACAATAGAAAAAAAGGCATACTTTACAGTAGGCATATTGTTTCTAAATATCGACTGCATACAACGGTATTGAGAGTGATAT
>JAAZFD010000232.1 GCA_012511925.1 Clostridiales bacterium | reverse complement strand
TGAGAACCCGATACCGACGGTATAGTCCGGATGAGAGAAGTATTATTGGTTGGCTTAGCTTTTGCTTGCTACCTTGTGTCGCCTCGAAAATATGCTTAGAGGTGATTTTTTATGCTAAAAAATTCAAACAAAACAAGATGGCTTGTTAATTGCGCCGCACTTTGCGCCATAGCTATAGTGCTTGTTTACTTGGTACATGTTCCAATTATACCCTCGGCACCCTTTTTGGAATACGACTTGGCAGATGTTCCAATATTTTTAGGCACATTTTTATACGGAACTCCCACAGGCTTAATGATTACATTCGTGGTTTGCGTGTTGCAGGGTATTTTGTTTTCACAGCAATCCGGAATTATTGGAATCATAATGCACATGATAGCGACAGGCGCATTCGTACTCGTATGCGGAGGCATTACAAAGCATAAGAACACGAATTCAACACGCTCTCTCGCTTTAGGCTTAGGAAGTGCCACGATGATTCTTTTGATGATTCCCCTAAACCTAATATTTACATCGTTTTTTGCCGCAAAGGTTCCTCTTGGTACTGCATTTATAGAAACCATGAAGGCATTTGTAACCTTCCCAAGCAATGCAAACGCTATTATCGTAGGTATTGTGGGTTTGGTTGTGTTTGCTGCATCATTCCTAATAATTTTGAAAGTTAGTAAGAGCGAGAATATTTTGCTAAAAAATATTATTGCTTCGGTTGTGTCGTTAGTGTTCGCCTTTTTGGTTGTTCTTCCGCTGAATATTATTTTCGGAAGCATAGTATTTCCAGATGGCATGGCAGGTATTGTGCCCTTGCTTTGGACGGCAGTAGTTCCTTTCAATGCAATAAAGGCAGTTGCTAACTCAGTGATTACATTTTTAGTGCTTGCGGCGTTAATGCGTACAAAGTTCGTGGCGGAATGCGCATAAAAGTCGATTGCATTAAATTTATAAATGTGTTATGATTAAATTTAATCTAACATAATCGGAGGAAATATCTTGAAAAGAATCCGCATATTGCTATGCTTATCTATGGTTTTTGTTATGCTTATGGCATTTATAAACCCTGCTTTTGCGACAGAGGCTACCGAGCCAGAGGCAACTGATGTAGCCACGCAGGAGTCCGCACCGCCAGCATCGTCCGAGCCTGTAAACACATTTATGTATGGCATTGAAGATTTAATGCTTACTGTATATGTTCCGTCAAACTACACCACCGTAACGAAAGATACGCCCAGTGGTTCACAGGAATTCGTTGACCTCGACCTGTATGAGTATGAAGTGTTTTTACAGACTATGGAAGCGAACAATCAATTTCTCTATGCACAGGATATAAATTCGCTTGTTGAGATTTCCTTGTACGCTTGGGCCAGCCCTGAAAATATTCAGGATTTTCGTGAGTGCTTAGATTATGAGCTTAAAAAGATAGCTAAGGATTCTATGGAGAATTTCAACTCGCAAGGCGTGGTTACTTATAACGAGTATGAAATAAAGAAACTCGAGCATATTTCCTATATCACATTTGAGGGTACATATAATAACCCCGACTCAACCAATTTGCAGCATAGCTTTTTGGCGGTAAGCTATATTAAGGGCAATGAGATTCAGATTGAAATGCTTTCGAATGCTCCCTTTACAGACCAGCAAATAAGCGATATACATAAAATGCTTGAGAACTCGGTAACACCCGAATTTTCATCCAACCGTCTTTTGATGGAAACATTGAGATTTGTTGCGTTGGGCGCATTGGGTATTGCGCTAATCGTGGTTATATTAGTGTTTATTTCTTCGCAATCCAAGGTTAAGAAGATGGAGCGTGAGGCTTTGAGGCAGGCGAGAGAGCAAGAAGCACAACAAGAAGCAAGTACCGACTCAGAAATGTCTCCGCAACCAAAGCAAGATATAAAGATGGCTTAT
>JAAZFD010000231.1 GCA_012511925.1 Clostridiales bacterium | reverse complement strand
GAGGGAAGGTCTCGCCATTTCCCTCCAAAATGCCCCTTCGACAGGTCTTGCCAGACGGGCAGGTCTTGCCAGAAGGTCATACAGGAGCAGATAATATACTCTAAAATCTGTTGACAGCAAATATTTATTTCCTATATAATAGTATTAACAATAGAATATTGTCAGATATAGAGGCGCAGGTAGCAAGGTAGGCTTTTTATATGAAGCGGTTTTTTAAAAGTTCGAATGTGCTATTTGCCGAAAGTATTAGTGTTTTCGCTTCAAATGCTTTTACTTGGGCATAACGCTTAGTGCGGTATGACTGTCATCTGTTTGGTTTTGATGGAGAGCTATATACACAAATAGTTTTGTGCGTATGGCAATTTTTTTATTTAAAATCAAACGGAGGTAGAAAAATGGCAGAAAAATCACTTATCAGGCTAAGAATGAGCACTCAAGACGCTCACTACGGCGGCAATTTGGTTGACGGTGCAAGGATGTTGGCATTGTTCGGCGATGTAGCAACCGAGCTTCTTATCAGGAACGATGGCGACGAGGGTTTGTTCGTGGCATACGACATGGTGGAGTTTTTAGCTCCCGTCTATGCAGGCGACTTTATCGACGCTGAGGGCGAAATCGTGTCAATGGGCAACAGTTCAAGAAAAATGACTTTCGAAGCAAGAAAGGTTATCATTCCAAGACCCGACATTTCCGATTCGGCTTGCGATTTGTTGGAAGAGCCTATCGTTGTTTGTCGTGCAAGCGGAACCTGTGTAGTTCCCAAGAACAAGCAGAGGAGGGCATAATGGAAAAGCTAATCATCACAGCGGCAATTTGCGGTGCAGAGGTAACGAAAGAGCATAACCCTTCTGTTCCCTACACAGTTGAAGAGATTGCGAACGAAGCATACGAGGCATACAAGGCTGGCGCATCAATAATTCACCTGCACGTAAGGTACGACGACGGCACTCCCACACAGGACGCAAAGCGTTTTGAGGAATGCATGAAAGCGATTTATGCTAAATGCCCCGATGTAATAATTCAGCCGTCAACAGGCGGTGCGGTCGGTATGACGAACGACGAGCGCTTGCAGCCTATCACGCTTAATCCCGAAATGGCAACGCTTGATTGCGGAACCTGCAACTTTGGCGGCGATGAAATATTCGTAAATACCGAGAACATGATAATCGATTTCGCAGAAAAGATGAACGCACGAGGAATCAAGCCCGAAATCGAGGTTTTTGACAAGGGAATGATTGATTCGGCAATAAGGCTCAACAAAAAAGGCTATATCAAGTCGCCTATGCACTTTGATTTTGTTATGGGTGTGAATGGCGGAATATCGGGTACTCCAAGAGATTTAATCTTCATGGCAGAATCAATTCCACAGGGTAGCACTTGGATGGTAGCAGGCGTTGGCAGATTTGAGTTCCCTCTTGCTTCTATGGCTATCATTATGGGCGGTCATGTGCGTGTTGGCTTTGAGGACAATGTTTATCTCTCAAAGGGCGTTGTGGCAAAGTCGAATGGTGAGTTGGTAGCAAAGGTTGTGCGCTTGGCTAAAGAGTTGGGCAGAGAAGTTGCCACTCCCAATGAGGCGAGAGCGATATTGGGTCTTGCGCCAAAGGCGTAAGAATCTTGCTTCGCAAGGTGAAATCCATTTTTGCGAAAATGGGTGAAATAGGTTTTCTGCGAAAACCAATGAAATCCGCTGCGGCGGATAGGCACGATGGCACGAATAGCACGCTGGGGCTTTGCCCCATGCCCCACCTAACGGTAAAACCCTTAGGAATCCCGCGGTGAAATCTTGCTTCGCAAGGTGAAATCCATTTTTGCGAAAATGGGTGAAATAGGTTTTCTGCGAAAACCAATGAAATCCGCTACGGCGGATAGGCACGATGGCACGAATGGCACGATGGGGCTTTGCCCCATGCCCCACCTAACGGTAAAACCCTTAGGAATCCCGCGGTGAAATCTTGCTATCGCAAGGTGAAATCCATTTTTGCGAAAATGGGTGAAATAGGTTTTCTGCGAAAACCAATGAAATCCGCTACGGCGGATAGGCACGATGGCACGAATGACCCGCTGGGGTTTGGGGCAAAGCCCCAAAATAAATAAAATAATATGGAGGAACTTATGGCACAAAAAGGCAGCAAATACGGAGTACACAGAGTAATCGAGCCGCAGGGCGTTTTAACACAAGCGGCATACAAAATCGACAACGATATGAAAAAAGAGTATTCAAACGAAATCGTTTGCGATGTAATCTCATTGAACATTGACTCGGCATCATTCACACAAATCAAAGAAGCATGCGGAAACGACGATAAGAAAATCGAAGAAATGATTCTCTCAATCGTGGGCGAGCGTGGCAAAATGCAAAACCCTGTTACAGGCTCGGGCGGAATGTTCATAGGCAAAATCGCATACATTGGCGAGGACTTGAAGGATAGGGATTTAAAAGTCGGCGACAAGATTGCTTCATTGGTTTCGCTTTCTATGACTCCCTTGAAAATCGAAAAAATCCTTGCAATCCACAAGAACATTGACCGTGTTGACG
>JAAZFD010000230.1 GCA_012511925.1 Clostridiales bacterium | reverse complement strand
TTCGTTAACCAATGATTGAATTAGTTTGTTCGCTTTGTCCTTATCAAACAAAGGCATGATCGAGTTAAAATTTAAGCGTAGGGGAACCTCAATGCCGTCAATCAACGCATTAACCCTATGCACATAAGGAATCCATTCGGTAAAACGAGAAATAAATTCAAATATTCCCTTTTCGTTAAAAACCGAAATATGCGGACCTTATTTGTGAACAACGACACCGTGCTTGTCCGTTTCCTCAAACATATTTCCGCATATATGATTGCGTTTTTCTAATATTAGAACGCTTTCGCCAAACTTTTCAGCTATCAAGCGAGCGCAAACAGCACCCGAATATCCACATCCTACAACAATCGTTCCAATCACTTATTTGCCCCCCGTCTTAGCTTTTGAATTTTGTCATAAATCGCAGGGCTAACACGAAACAGGCTCATCAAATAATAGATTCTCGATTTAAAATGTATTGTGAAATAAATCTCTTTAGAGCGTAGCTTTAAACCTGTATTGTATCCGTTATAAAGTCCTTTTCCTACTTTTTTATTCCTATTGAAAATCAATGCGATGTGATAAAAACTCAATACAAAAGCACAAACAAGACCCTTTATGCGCTGTTTCCGAGCCTCATTTTGCTTTGAATAAAACTCAACTAAGCGATACGCAACTCGCATGGTGTCGGGGATATGATGAACCATATTTTCTCTGCTTATGCTTTGAGTTGCTTGACCGACCAAATATTGATACAGGTTAATATCAAAAAAAGTAACGGTACTTGCAAAAGCAACAGAGAATACACAAAACTCATTATCAACATAAAATGTTTTTTCTTGAAGTTGAACCTTGTTTTTTTGTAGCAACGCGGTTTTCACGCAAAGCCTTGTCATATAAAAGTAGGGGATCTGCTTAATGCAATCGTCTATGCTAACTTCTAAATCGTTTTTTGGGTTATTGAATGTACGCAAATGCTGTTGATTCGTCAAAGCATCTATTTCCGTAAAATTCGTTATTACTAAATCGATTTCCATGATTTTTAATTTTTCCACGAACAAAGCAAGGTTATTTGTATCGAACCAATCATCGCTGTCAAGCACCTTAAAATACTTACCTTTCGCATTTTTTATACCTGCATTAACTCCGCTGCCATGTCCGCCATTTTCCTTGTCAAAAACCCTAATAGAATTAGGGAATCTTTCTTTATAGTTGTGTGCAATCTCGGAGGTTTTGTCTTGTGAGCCGTCATTCACAACGATTACATCAAGAAAGCCAATTACCCTTTCATCAATCAGAGAATCAAGGCACTTTGCCAAGCACTTTTCAGCATTATATGAGGGAATAACTATTGTAAGAATTTTATCCATGCGTTCTCTCTTTCCATTCCTGATAGGAAATCATGTTTTTCTCACACTTAATACCAGCAAGCATAGCCTTGAAGCAATTAGATTTTTTTATTGTTGCCCTGCGTGAGAACTTTACAAGCAAATAAAATCCAGCAAAATACTTCATAGCAGGAAAAAGAGCAGAGCAAAGCGCTCCCTTGTCGAACATAAACTTTTCATCATAGCCATTAAACCAAGTGGAACTCTCTTGATTTACAACCGCAATCGTTTCTGGGCTTGTATAAATCCTTAGCTTTTTTCTCAACGCATCACGCAGGAAAATGGAATCCTCGCCGCTGCTGTATATAGCACCGCCACCAAAGAATTCCGAAAAACTTAATCGTGCTTTAAGCAAAGAACTTCGCCTTATTGCGATTCGATATGTTCCATGCCTTGCAAAATTCCAAAGCCTTACCCGCTTAGTATTTTTGATATTGTGAGTTTCCCTGCCCACATCCGCAGTATTAAATATTATTACATCGGCATGCTTTAACCGTTCAAATGCTTGAATTACTATTTGCTCATAGCCGTCAACATAACGCATATCATCATCGCTAAACAGCAAAATATCGACGTCAGCATAGCAAAGCGCAAGGTTTCTATTCTTCCCAACACCCCTAAAAGTCGTTGTTATTAGCTTTGCAGAATCAATTTGAGAATACGAAAACTCGTCAGCTTGGTTAGCGATAACGATATCGGTATGAATATTCATCTCCTTAATAAGCGAAAAATCTTTTTTATTCATGGTTGCAAGCAAAACCTGTACTCTCAAAGTTCCTCCTATTTAATCCTAAGTAGTTTAATGATTCCCCACATAAACACGTGGAAAGCAGAGCGCAACACCCCAAAACGCTCATGCTCTCTGTAAAGCCTCATCAGATATTTTACCATAGCAAACTTATTAGAGGACACAGAATCATTTCTTATGCGGTATTGAGGTAAAACCTCTTGAAGTCCGTAAATGTACTTTGCTTGCCTTAGCATTTTAAGCCAAAGTGCATAGTCCTCACGCTCCTCTGCTTGAGGAAAATCCTCTCTGCCGAGTTTTGCTACCTCAAACATCACCGTTGAAGTGCCTCTTGGGTTCATCCATACGCAGAGATTGTAATCGCAACGCTTTTTACATTTTATTATTCGGTTCATTCGCTCGCCCATTTCAGAAAAATGCACGTAATGAGTGCAAGAAAAGGGATAGTCATTTTTTATCATAAATTCAACTTGTGTCTTTATTTTTTCAGGCAGAAACACATCATCGCTATCAAGGAATGCTATGTATTTCCCTGTGCCCAACTCAATTCCCTTTGAGCGTGCAATCGCTGCACCGCTATTTTTTTCTAATCGGAAATATTTGATTCTTGAATCTACTTTCAAAAACTTTTCTATTATTATAGAGGTACTATCGGTTGAACAATCATCAACAATTATCATTTCCCAATCAGAAAAGGTTTGAGCAATAACGGAATTTATCGCATCTCCAATAAAACTCTCGCAATTATAGGCTGGTGTAATGATTGAAACGGTTGTTTGTTCCATAAGCTCCTCTGTAAAATACTCTAACTATATTATTATTCAATAGTAAAAAAGTCAAATAGCAAGAAATAGCCATAAAGCGAATATAAACAATGCCAATCGAATAATATCTTAATGAAAACAATAAATGGAGGAAGTAATATGAAAACCAAAAAAGCATTTATGCTTATAATCGTAATACTGCTAATACCTATACTTGTGGCATGCGGTGTTGAAAAAGATATTGATGATGAGCCTGATTTGAACGAGTCAGCACTTCGCAAAACAATTCTGTATTTTGTGAACGATGATGGCTTTGTAGTGCCTGTAATGAAGCAAATACCATGGGAAGAGGGCATAGGCAAGGCGGCATTGAACAATTTGGTTGGAACTGAAGCCAATATAGCATCACTTTCAGCTAATGGACTTAAAACGGTTATCCCCGATGGAGTAAAGTTTGAGCTTAAAATCACCGACAAAAACGCAGTTCTAAACATCGTAAATCTGCCAAAGCTGTCGGATGCTAAAAGCGAAAAAGCATTGATTGAATCGGTTGTTAACACGCTTTGTGAGTTCCCAACAATCGAAACAGTATCTTTGAGGTTTGACGGAATGAAGGTTGCCCGCTTAGAAAATGGCACAGCGGTTTCCGACAAAATGTCAAGACTTCTATTGAATGTTGAAAATGAGGAGGTATCAGTTTCTGCAAACACAACCAAAGCGGAGTATGTAACAATCTACTTCCCAAATAATTCATTTGCACAGCAAATACCAATCAATAGAAGAGTAGAAAAAAAGAATTTCGAAAATACACTTATGGAGATGATAAAGGGTGTAGAAAGTTCATCGTTAAAGAATTGTTTCCCCGAGGGAACAAGCGTTTTATCTGCATCTATTGAGGACGGTGTTTGCAAGGTTGATTTTAGCGAAGAGTTTGGCTCGCTAAGTGAAACTTCCGGCGGTGCTGTGGAGGCTTTATATAATTCAATCTACCTAACTGCCATGCAATTTGAGGAGGTAAAAGAGCTGAAGCTATATGTTGACGGAGAAGCATTTATTACTGATTCCTTTACGGTTTCTGCACCAATGTACCCGAACATTTTTAAGTAATATAAAGGCGGGGGTAAACGTTCCCCCGCTTTTTTCTGTATTCGTCAGCTTTTTTCGCTTATGGAATAGGTACATACTCAAAAAGCCACAGGTCATTTTGCGCAGTACCGAATGTGTATTGTATGCAGTCTGCATTAGGAGCAGTTGACGCGTTAAGCACCGCAAGCACTTTTGTTAATCCGCTGCATTGTGAAATCAATTTAAACCTACCATAACTGCCATAAGGCGAAATCTGCCAATTACTCCCTAAAGTTCCATACGGGACAGCTCTCGCTTTAACCTTAGCACCGTCTGATGCGCTGCCGTTC
>JAAZFD010000229.1 GCA_012511925.1 Clostridiales bacterium | reverse complement strand
GCCTTAGACAGCAGTTTTAGTTCTTTGATGTTCATTTCAAATTCCCTCCACCCACCATAATTATTGCCATAAATCCATTATAATCAATTATTTCATATATTACAATACTTATTGATATATAATGTTCAATTAAGAGAAATTATTCTATAAACCAAATTTCAGTCATTTTCTTACATAAACCTTACATGAAATCTCTACCCATTATATTAAATTTATGATATGATTTAGTTAAATAATAATTGATAGGGAGCAAATATGAAAAGGAAGAAAATAGTTGCGATGCTACTCGCTGGTGGACAAGGAAGCCGTTTGGGTGTATTAACCTCTACGACCGCAAAGCCTGCTGTTCCCTTCGGTGGCAAATATAGGATAATTGATTTTCCACTGTCTAATTGCTCTAACTCTGAAATCGATACTGTAGGTGTTATGACTCAATACGAGCCTCTTGCCCTCAACTCCTATTTAGGCAACGGACAACCTTGGGACTTGGATAGAAATTCGGGCGGAGTATTCGTTTTACCGCCATATATTAGCGGCGACCATGGCAAGTGGTACTCTGGCACTGCTAATGCGGTATATCAAAATCTAAAATTTTTAGAGCAGTACAACCCCGAATACGTGCTTATTCTTTCAGGCGACCACATATACAAGATGGACTATTCCTTGATGCTGAAATTCCACGAAGAAAAGCAGGCGGATGCAACTGTTGCAGTAATTCGTGTTCCTATTAACGAAGCGAATAGGTTCGGTATTATGAATACCGATGATAACAGCCGAATACTCCAGTTTGAAGAAAAGCCTAAAGCTCCAAAAAGTGATTTAGCCTCAATGGGTGTTTACATTTTCAACTATAAGAAGTTGAAAGCCTATTTGAACATTGATGCTGAAGATAAGGATTCTGAAAATGACTTTGGCAAGAATGTTATTCCGCTGATGCTGAAAAATTCTTGCAGGATGTTTGCGTTTTCTTTCGATGGATATTGGAAGGATGTTGGCACAATCAAAAGTCTTTATGATGCGAATATGGACTTGCTCACCAATCCTCCTAAACTCCAGCTAAACGATATTACTTGGCGAATTTACGGTAGAAATCCCATTTTGCCTCCGCATTATGCAAGTGGCGACGCAGAAATCTCTCATTCATTGGTTACCGAGGGCTGTGAGGTATATGGAACTGTTAAGCATAGTGTTTTGTTTGCAGGTGTTAAGGTTGAAAAGGGCACTGTGATTGAGGATTCAATTCTTATGCCCTACTCTGTAATAGGTGCTGATACGCAGATTAAGAAAGCGATTGTTGGCGAAAACACAGTTGTGGGCTGTAATTGCTTGATTGGTGTAGAGGTTTCCGACAGTATAGATAATTCCTTGACTGGAGATATAACGCTTATTGCAAACGATATGAATGTTTCTAACCGTGCATCTATTCCCAAAGGGAAGGTTGTGCGTAAAAAGGAGGATATAGTATGAGCAAGGATGTATTCGGATTGATTTACACAGGCGAATCAAATGCACAGCTTAGGGAGCTTACGCTATCACGCTCTATTGCGGCAGTGCCTTTTGGGGGTAGGTATCGCTGTATAGACTTCATACTGTCCTCAATGGTGAATTCAGGCATTCATAATGTAGGGCTTATTACGCAAAAGAATTATCACTCGCTAATCGACCATTTAGGCAGCGGCAAGGAATGGGATTTGAACAGAAAGCGTGATGGTTTGTTTATTCTTCCACCATTCGTAACTAAGGATAATACAGGCATATATAAGGGCACAGCCGATGCACTTAATTCCTGCTTGGGCTATATAAGACGAAGCAAGCAACGCTATGTTCTTTTGACAGGTAGCCATACTATTTACAACAATGTTTATGATGATATGATTGCACAGCACAGAGAAACAGGTGCAGACATAACGATTATGTATAGCATTGCATCAAGCGTTTCTGATAATCCATATGATGATTTGAGGTTAAAAACCGATGCGAGCGAGCGAATTTACAACCTTGCAATCAATCCTCAAAATCAAGTTAGCGAAAAACGCTCCTGTGATGCGTTTATAATGGAAAAATCACTGCTTGTTGACTTGGTTGTAGATGCTAATTCTCACGCATTATATGATTTTATAAGGGATATACTAATAAAAAAGACCTCTACTCTAAAGCTATACGGCTATAGGTACGATGGCTATGTTGCAAGGCTGGATTCGCTAAATGATTATTTTGCACACAATATGGCTTTGCTACAAGATAATGTTCGAAAGGATTTGTTCAACAGCTTACACCCCATATACACAAAGGTAAAGGACGAGGTTTCTGCAAGGTACGGCGAAAACGCTTCTGTTTCTAATTCTATGATTGCTGACGGTTGCGAAATCGATGGTGTGGTGCAAGATAGCATCTTGTTTAGGGGTGTGCAGGTGAAAAAGGGCGCTGTAATCAAAAACAGCATAATTATGCAGGCTTCGCAGGTGCATGAAAATTCGAATGTTGAATATGCCATATTAGACAAGGGAGCAATCATAAAAGGCGAAAGGTCGCTTAGAGGTTTTGAGAATTTCCCGATAGTATTAAGAAAGAATAGTGTTGTATAAATGGAGAAAATGAAAAGCAAAAAGCCCATAATATTGTTTGTTGCAAGCGAGGCAGCACCTTATGTGAAAACTGGCGGACTTGCAGACGTTTGCGGCTCACTCCCCTACGCTTTAGAAAAACTTGGTGCAACTGTTAAGGTAATTTTGCCAAAATACAAGGGCATAGAGCAGCAATACAAGGATAAAGTGAAGCATATATGCGATTTGTATATCGATTTGGGTTGGAGAAAGCAGTAGTGCGGAATTGATTTCATATAGGTTAAGAATGTTCAATACTTTTTTGTTGACAACGAATACTATTTTGCGAAGGACTATATTTACATCCATAATTCTTATGAGGACGGCGAGCGCTTTTCGTATTTCAACAAAGCGGTTTTGGAAGCGTTGAAGCATTTGAAGTTATCGCCCGATGTGATTCATTGCAACGATTGGCAAGCAGGCATGATTCCTTTTCTTCTGAAAACGCAATATCAGAGCGATAAGTTCTACAAAAAGATAAAAAGCGTGCTAACTATTCATAATTTGCGATATCAAGGGCTTTTTTCGTGGGAGCAAGTTTCAGACCTATTATCGATTGGCAAAAAATACTTTACCCCCGAATTGTTAGAGTTCTATAACAGCGTAAACTTTTTGAAGGCAGGAATCGTTTTTGCTGATAAGGTTACAACCGTTTCGCCCACCTATGCGTTGGAGATTACAACACCATTCTTTGGCGAGAAACTTGACGGAGTTTTGAGAGCAATCAACCCAAGAGCACTTGGAATTTTGAACGGAATAGACAACGATTTATATAACCCCGAAAGTGATAAGGCTATTGCGGGGAATTTTTCGGTAAATGACTTGTCTGGCAAAGCTAAGTGCAAGGAAGCCGTTCAAGAAACTATGTGGCTTAACAAGCGCAATGATGTTCCACTAATTGCGATGATAACAAGGTTTGCCGACCACAAGGGCTTGGATTTAGTAGCACGAGTTATCGAGGATATTTTGAAAATGGATGTGCAGTTGGCGATATTGGGCAATGAGGACGGTAGGTATTCAAAGCTGTTTCGTAGCGTTGCAGAGAGGTATGGCGGTCGTGTAAGCATAAAAACAGGTCAAAGCGACGACTTGGCAAGGCAACTATACGCAGGTGCGGATATGTTTCTGATGCCCTCTATGTTTGAGCCTTGCGGAATTGCACAGATGTTGGCTATGCGTTACGGCACAGTTCCTATTGTGCGTGAAACGGGAGGACTTTCCGACAGCGTTATCCCCTATAATCGCTATTCAAATGAGGGAATTGGCTTTTCATTTACGAACTACAATGCGCATGAGATGCTTTATACGATTGAAAAGGCAGTGCAACTGTTTCACGTGAAAGAGCTATGGAACGAACTTGTTTCACGAGCCATGAGCGCAGATTTTAGCTGGGACGCTTCGGCTGTGAAGTATATGGAGATGTATGAGGGTTTGGGTCGTAAATTATAAAAGCGTAAGTATTGGCGATGTGTAGCCCTTTTTTTAGTATCGTTCAATGCTTCCAATCAATATATTTTCAATATGTGATGACAAAAAAGCGCTGATATGATATAATACATAATCGTCAAACGGTTTGCCAATGTGGCTCAGTTGGTAGAGCAGCGCATTCGTAATGCGCAGGTCTGGGGTTCGAATCCCCACATTGGCTCCAAAGATATCGAGGTGTAGCGCAGTTTGGTAGCGCGTTTGGTTCGGGACCAAAAGGTCGCAGGTTCAAATCCTGTCACCTCGACCAAAAAGACTGTCGACTTATGTCGACAGTCTTTTTATAATTTCATTGAATTAGATTGAAAGATATAGTATTATAATAAATATCGTATGCTAGATAAGCCAAAGAAGGAGAGTATTTATAATGGAAAAGGAAACAAAATGGTATATTAAAATATTGATATTTCTTCTAATTGTTGTCTTTTCACCGGTCATTATTTGCTTCCTTCTATGGGCAGGAATTAATGTGTTAATAGAGTGGTTAAAAACTCCACTATATAAAAAACAATATCAACAGTCTGCGTATTATCAGGATATGAAAATCCCATATCGCAGGTTTATTCTTCAGACATCTAGTTACATTTTCTATAATGCTGCACGGAAACAACACATTCCCATGGAACTGATTCATCAAGATACCAACAATTTGGATTATATTATTTATCAAGAAGCTATATATCTTTTTCCTCCGTTTGACGGAATGGGTTATAACGATGAAAAACAACAATGGGAAGTTGATT
>JAAZFD010000228.1 GCA_012511925.1 Clostridiales bacterium | reverse complement strand
ATATAATACCGTATAACCGGCAAGCGCAGAATCAGACCTTGTAGCTGTTGGGAATACGCATATAATTGTTACTATAGCCACAAATGCGGCAAAAAACCTTTTAATATTTTCTCTCATTCCATTCCTCACCTGTATTTCATATACCAATTTATAATAGCAATTTATTTTAAAATGTGCAAATGAACAATGCAAAATTTTACAGTTTATTCACAAAGTAGTCTAGTAGGATATAATAATCATAAAATAAACGAACTCGCCATATCATTAAGCATGTTTGAAGCTATACTTGCCCCCGTATTGCTGTTGTTCGGGGCTTTTTTTACAATTAAATTAGAGTTCTACAAGCCCCATACGATTATTAACCTTGTAGTAGGCTGTCTAAAACCCCAACGAAAGCTAAAAAAAGGTGAGATAAGTCCTATTTCGGGTTTGCTAACAGCGCTTGCCGGTACAATCGGAACAGGAAACATTGTTGGAGTCGTAGGCGCCCTAATTATAGGTGGCGCAGGCGCGATTTTCTGGATGTGGGTTAGTGCATTTTTCTCCCTTGCCACGAAGTATTCCGAAGTTTTTCTCGCAGTAAAATACAAAAAGCATAGCCAAGACGTTTACGGTCCCATGGTTTATATTGAAAAGGGTTTAGGAAAGAGCTACAAACCGCTCGCAATCTTATTTTGTGTTTTAGGAATAATAGCCTGCCTCGGAGTGGGTAACTCGGTTCAAGCCAACGCAATCTCAGAAAGCGTATTGGCGCTAATACAATCACAAGCCTTTGTCAGCCAAAAAGGTGAAACCGTAATAAGGTTTGCTGTCGGCATTTTCCTTGCATTTGCTGTTGTTTATGCGCTTCATGGCGGAGCGGCACGAATCACAAAGCTGTCATCAATTTTAGTTCCGATTATGAGCGGACTGTATATGTTAGTCTGTATTTTAGTGTTCATTAAATCCAAGCAAAACGCATTCTCAATCATCAACTACATTGTGCGTGATGCGTTCGATTTCAAATCAGTTGTAGGAGGTTTTGCAGGAGTAGGAATTGCAAAGTCAATAAACATGGGAATAACACGTGGGGTTTTCTCGCATGAAGCAGGCATGGGCTCGGGTTCTATAGCTCATGCTGCCGCAAGTGCCACAACACCACAAAATCAAGCAACTTTGGGCATAATCGAGGTCGTTGTAGATACATTTGTAATCTGCTCCGCAACTGCAATTTCCGTAATATCGGCAGGAGTGCTTATGCCGGAGGGCGGAAACATAAATGTCATGCAAACGATTCAAAACGCATTCGCTACTATTCTTGGAAACGCAGGCGCGGGCATTTTCCTTAGCGTTTCAATAGCACTTTTTGCGTTCTCGTCAATGGTTAGCTGGTCGTTTTACGGAAGTGTATGCTTGAAATATGTAACAAATAGCTCAAAGAGGGCTTTATCGGCTTTCAACTGGGTGTATGCGCTGTTCACAATAATTGGAACGGTGCTGTCCCTTAATTTCGTTTGGAGTATATCGGCAATACTCAATCTACTTATGGCTGTACCGAATCTTTATGCATTGGCAAGGCTTAGAAATGAGATTAAAAACAACGACGACTCTCAAAGGGTATCGCAAAGCGTTTTGGCAAGGGGTAGGGGAACGCACTAAAAAGCTTATTTGCAAAAAAATAGCGACGAATACTCGCCGCTATCAAATCTCAAAATATTATTCCTCGAATGAAGAAACCGAAGTACCGCCTCGCCTATCGTCATAGGCAGAGAAAACTTTTTTGGATTCTGGCGAATATCCAACCGCCGCAATGCTACCAAAGTACGCAGCATCGTCCCTTCTTATGAAATAATAGTTCACTTCCTCCAGTTCAACATTAGTAATAAGTGGGAAAAACTCTCTTTCTTCTATGGTGATTGTATTATGGTTCTTGCTAAACACCCTGCCCTTGAAAATAGCCTCCTGCAAATCGGTGCCAAACTTCAAATAATCGATTAGCACAGGTACTAAAATTTTAGGAATATTATTTCCCCCTGGTGTGCCTATTGAAAGAATAAAGCCATCTTTTCCTCTGATAATTACAGGAGCGCAATAGGTTCTGGGCATCTTGCCATAGTCGGACTCATTTATTCCGCTTGAAGCAAAGTGCTTGCAAGTATTGTTTAAATAGATGCCAGCGACATGCTTGCGAGAACCCCAGAACGATGACAAAGTATTTGTTGATGAAACAACCATTCCGTTTTCGTCTATGATTGTAAAATGGGTTGTGCTTACATGGTCGTAGTCATCGCTTAAATTCACATAGTCTAATTTCAAAAGCTCTTTAATATAGTCAGCAGAAACAAGCTTTTGCTGGTCGATTTCTACGAATTTCGGGTCTGCGATATGGTCAACTCTGTCGGTGTAGGCTTTCGAGGTTATCTCATAAAGCTGGTTTAAATATGTTACAGGGTCCTCACTGGGGTTAGCAATATCCAAAGCCTCTGCCATTCTAAGCATCTGAATAACCGTAATGCCTGCAAAGGGTGCAGGAGCGGCGGCAACCTCATAACCCATGAAGTTAGATATAACAGGATTAGTTTTTTGAACGTTGTATGCCGCTAAATCGGGCATTTTTATATCTGCGCCTTGCATATTTGCTATGCT
>JAAZFD010000227.1 GCA_012511925.1 Clostridiales bacterium | reverse complement strand
GTCTTTAGAGCGGTATGCGTAGTCCGTTAGTAATCAAATAGCGTTAGTTAATGCGGGCGAACACGCAAGGAAAGCCCCAAGACTGTCGGTTACATAACCTTTTAGCATAGTAAAACAAAATGAATCGGGAGGATAGCAAAATCCTCCCCAACAAGTTTAGACGGCAATTTCTATGTAAAGCTATGGGATTAAAAAAGGACTAGGTGGGTAAAGGGTAAAGTCTTTAGAGCGGTATGCGTAGTCCGTTAGTAATCAAATAGCGTTAGATAATGCGGGCGAACACGCAAGGAAAGCCCTAAGACAGTCGGTTACATAACCTTTTAGCATAGTAAAACAAAATGAATCGGGAGGGTAGCAAAATCCGCCCCTGCAATGTAATATTTTTTTCGTTATCCGTTGACATTTCATCAGTACCGTAATTCGTGCCTATCCGCCGTAGCGGATTTCACATTTTTCCGCAGAAAAATATTTCACCCTGCGTAAGCAGGATTTCACCCGTTCGAAGAACGGATTTCACCGCCACAGGCGATTACAACGGCTTTCACAGGGTGCTTTCACCCAACACCCTATCCGCCGTAGCGGATTTCACATTACCGCAGAAAAATATTTCACCCTGCGTAAGCAGGATTTCACCCGTTCGAAGAACGGATTTCACCGCCACAGGCGATTTTGGGATTTCACCGCCGCAGGCGATTACAACGGATTTCACTGGGCGCAAAGCGTCTATGCGTCAACCACAACCACATGGTTCAAGTCCCCCTCATGCGGTTCTTTCTCCATAGCTTTATGACCTATAGCAACAGCGATTTCAAACTCCAACTCCGCAGGCATTCCCAATCTATTCTTAAAATAATCATGGCGCACACCCTCAAAAGCCAAACGTGGCATTCCCAAAATCACCGAATCAAGCCGCATAGACTTCGCCCCCAAGCACAGCGTAGCGGTTGCAATTCCAGCGTCAACTGCGGAGTATTTATTGCTCTTATCAACCGCAATAACCACCAAAAGCGGCGCATCGTAAATCACCTTGCCATTCCTGCTTTTTAGGCGCTCGGTGGCCAATTCATCGTTCATTGCGTATATCTCATTTGCCGTTTCACGCTCGATTTCTAAAATCAGCTCCTTGTTCGTAATGAAATAAAAGCGTCTGGTTTGAATATTTCTCGCAGTAGGAGAAGCTATTGCACATTTCGCCAAGGTTTCAAGCTCGTTTTCCGTTAAAGGCTCGTCTGTGTAGGCTCTAATCGATGAGCGTTCAAAAATCGTTTTCAAGGTTTCGTTCATAAATTCCTCCCATATTTTTTCTAACTTTACCAAATAAAAAAATTCTATGCAAATACGATAGCTTGCACATTTACTATATTCGATTTATAATTGTAGTAGAATAAATTAAAAGAGGTACAAATGGCACAAAACAATTATTATGAAATAGAACGCAACAGGCGATTAAGCATTCTTGAAAAGGATATAAAAAACAACGATTTAATTTTTATAGATACTTGTGCGGTAATGGACCCGTTTTTCCCCGATTTTCTTTCGAATGTAATACCTATTTTGATTCGTGAAAACAAGCAAATGGTGGTTTTGCGTACGGTGCTTATGGAGTTGCGCAGGAAGTTAGAGCAGATGCGTTCCTCAAGTCTTGCCGAGGATATAAAGATTGAAGCAAGGGCATACATGGGTTTGTATTCGCTGAACAAGCTGATAAACTACAAACTTCTATGCTATGACGAAAAGGAAGACGACATTGCCGACCATTCATTTGAGGATATGTTCATAACCTTGCGTCGAGAAAATAGATTGCTGTTAATCACTCAAGACAAAAACCTTACTGCAAATATTCTTTCGTTTAATAAAAACGAAGCTGTTAGGGGCAAGATTATTTCTGTAAAAATGATAAACAACTGGGGATTTTTAGAAACCAGAACGCCCAGCGGCAGGCAGGAGTATTTCAAGTCGAATAATTCTGACAATAGTGCGAAGAAAATACCTGTTCATAAGCCTACGCCAAAGGTTCACAATCCAAGCCCTGTGCCGCAAAAGGCGGTCGTAGCGCCTAACGAGGAAATTGCGACCCTGCATACCCTAAGCGAGCTTCACGAAAATAAAAGGACTGTTGTGAAAGCTAAACCAAGGGTAAAGCCCGCTCCACAGCCTGCGAGCGAGCCAGCACCAAAGGTTGAGGAAAAGCCCAAAGCGGATGAAAAGCCCATTAAAGCGGAGGATAAGCCTGAGACGACAATAGAAAAGCCCATTGCAAAGCCTGTAACCAAGGCGATTTCCAAGAAAGACAGCTTCGAGTTCGGACAAGTGTTCACCGCATCAGAAGCAGGCAAGCAAAGTGGAGACCAACTAACGATTTCTAATAGTTATGTTGCGATTGCGCCAATATGCAGGCAGGACGTGGCTTCGGTTAACATAGCAAACGGTGTTACGAGAATTCTTGCGAACGCATTTGAGGGCTGCTCACGCTTAGAAAGCGTTACGATTCCAAAATCGGTGGTTGCTATTGACAAAGCAGCGTTTCCAAAGAACTCAAAGGCTACCATAATCTGCGAAAAGGACTCACACGCTCACACCTTTGCGATTAACAAGGGTATGCAATTTAGGCTGATATAGGCGATATAGGGGGAACCTTCGCCTTAGTTTGTCGATATAGTTTAAGCGGAGCAGACACAAAAGTGTCGCCCTGCATTTTATTGCCGATTGTTTTGGCTAAAATATGAGCTTGATTACCGCAAATGCTTTAATATTCCGCTTTATGTCAAAGGCGTATGCTCTATGTTTTTCTTCTATTAGCTTAATAGGTTAGCTGAAACTCTTTGCAAAAACCCCCCCCCATTTTTAGAAAATATGCGAAGTTTTGTTGCCCACAGAATCTACACTATTATTAGTTGTTTCGTAGAATTATGTACCTTAGGGACAAATCTTGTAAAAATCAACAATAGTTCAAATAAATACCAAACAAATGAGAAATCGAAACGAATTTATTGTTTTTTTGTTATAGTGATAAAGGGTATATGGAATGTATTCTTGAAAATAATCTGAAAAAATTCAATTTAAGTGTTGCACAAGCCGAATAAATAGTGTATCATATACTTGTTTCAATGGGTAAGACTCAAAAACTACCCATCAAAAAAAATTTAGGAGGAAACAAGTAATGAAGAGACTAATTGCTTTAGCACTCGTGCTTTCATTCGTGATAACATTTGTGCCCACAGCTTTCGCTGCATCTCCCGCAGAGAAGTTCGAGAGAAAACAGATTGAAAGCAACGTTATTGATCGTGGCGAACTCGATACAGAGCTAAACTCCGACCGTAAAGTCAACACAAAGGTTAGCAACGATTTTTCCAACATCAATAAGAACAAGATGACTATGAAGGCTTCAGACCTAGATACCAAAGCTGGCTGGCAGGAAAGCCCCTACTACGGCATCGAGCCCATGGATCCCGTTGACACACTTTTGAGCGGATACTATTTCTCAAAGGCTAACGGAGATTTCTCATTGGCTGACGATTTCTTCAACAGCCAATCCAACTATGGTATGCTTCTATCAGTTCATGACCCAGCTGCAGAAGGCGGACGTAGAGTATTTGATAAAGGCGAAAGCTTCTTCTTCAACTTTGATCTAATAAAAACTTTCAACAGCGCAACTGGCGAAATCGTTTACTTGGACAAAGATGTTGCATTGGGCGTTTACATGTTTGCTGGCACAATGGAACAGTTCCAAGGTGAAGAAGGTATCTTCATGTGCGGTTCATGGTTGGCTTCCAACAGCATTAGCGTTAAAGTAACAGCACCCGAAGATGATTTCTTCTATATGTTCTATATCGCTATCATGGACACATCATTGACAG
>JAAZFD010000022.1 GCA_012511925.1 Clostridiales bacterium | reverse complement strand
CCTCTTAATATGTGAAAATTTGTTTGCCTAATTATTACCAAAAGGGCATTTATTTAAGACTATAATACTTGTCGAAATTTGTCAATGATAATATCGGAAATATATTCTTTAAAATGCTTTAGAGTTAGCGGATTCTTTAATTTAGCACAAAAAACCGAACAAAGCAAATATTGTTCGAAATTTAATTTCAAAGTTCATATTATTTATTATCTAATTATATTGATTTTCGCCTAAAAACAGTATAAAATGACAACATGGATTTGAATTTTATAGGAAATGTTGCTTTGATACGGGGACAATAAATGAGCGTTGAGAGCAATGTAAAGTTTGTTAATAGGTCAGAAGCATTAAGCAAGGGCGTTAAACCTCTAAAAGTGCTTACTATTTCGCTTGCTGTAATAATCATTGCAGTCATTGTTTTATTCTTTGCTAAGGGCTTTGAAATTGGCAAGGCAGAGTCCGCAATCGACTTTGAAGACTATAAAGATTTTGGGCACTCATGGTATTACTTTGATGATACTACAAAAATCCCAATTTCGCATGTTGATAATGCTCAGCCAATCAACAAGAAGACTGTTACGATTTACAAAACGCTATCTGTTGAATCCAACACAAACAATACTATATTCTTTCTAAGCGAGCAACAAGCCGTTCGAGTTAGCATTGACAGCGATGTAATATTTGAGTACGCAATGGACGGTGTAGCAGACCCTCAAAATATCATAGGTAATAATTATTGCGTTGTAAAGCTACCTTCAAACTCTGCGGGCAAAACCCTTTCAATTCAGTATGTTGCAGTAAATGACACAGTTCGCCTACCAAGCATTACAATCGGCTCTGATGGTTCTGCATTATCTTTGTTTTTGCAGCAAAGGGCAGCTTCGTTTTTGATTATTGCAATTTTGTTCGCACTAAGTATAGGCTTGTTCATTATGTTCTCTGCTCAAAAGGGCTTAGACAGTGAAAGTAGCTTGACAACGATTTATCTTTCTTTCCTACTGTTTTTAGTTTGTATCTGGATGCTTTCGGATTCGCAACTCCTTCAACTTATTATAAAGAACGGTCGCCTTATAGAGCTTATTAAATACTATACCTTTATGATAATGCCAATACCATACTTGCTTTTCCTTAAGGGTGTTTGCCCGAAGTGCGCTAACGTTTTTTATTTTCTATCAGTAACACTTATAATGAATCTGTTCTTGATTTCGTTCCTATATTTAACGGGGATTATGGGATTTGAAATCTCATTAACCATTACTATTTCTCTGATATCAGTAATCGCTTTAATATTGCTCGTGGTTTTATACTTCAATGTGAAGAAATCGACGCAGGTTCAAGCAGTTTTCTATGGTACGATGTTATTCTTTGCTACAATAGCTATTCTCTTTTCCTCTTATAGGTTCGGTAAGGGATATATCTTCCTTTGTCAGCTTAGCTTAGCGCTATACTTAATCTTCCTTTCATACTTCGCTTGGAGGAAAAACCGACAGTTGATAAGAGAGCATGTTCATTTTAACCTATATAAGCGCATGGCATATACTGACACCATGACTGGGGTTGGAAACCGTGCGGCATACGACCAAAGGCTTACGGAGTTAGGAAAGGGCGATATTGCCTTTAAGCGCATTGCAATAATTATTGCCGATTTAAACAGAACAAAGGACATCAACGATAATTACGGCAACGAAATAGGCGATAGGCTAATTGTAGCTTTGGCTATGTGTATGCAAACTGCTTCAGGCGGAATGGGTGAGTGCTTTAGAATTGGCGGTGATGAGTTCGCCTTGATTTTTGTTGATGATGATGTGCCAGAAAATGCAGTTGAAAAGCTCGAAAATGCAATAAGCAAGTACAATCAGAACAGCGAGTTTACGCTTTCTGCAGCATGTGGCTATATTGATGAAAAGGTAACTCAAGTAAGCCCCATGGT
>JAAZFD010000226.1 GCA_012511925.1 Clostridiales bacterium | reverse complement strand
TGAAGCTATTATTGCCGCTACAACTATACCAGTTGCCAGCATAATGGCATACCAGTATATTTCTTTTCCAAAAATGGTAAATGCGACTCTGTCGGGAAGTGTCATATATTTTCCTCCTACAATTTACAAAGGTTTAATATGGGTATTATACAAGCAAAGGCTAAGTATTTCAAGCCATGCTAATAATTCGTGAAATAAAGCCAAAAAGGTTTTGATACATTATTTTGTGAATGTCGTCATCGCTGAAGCCCGTTTGTTTTAATGCTTCTATTAACTTTGGAAAATCTCCGCTATGCCGTAAATCCTTGGGGTATTTGTTCATGCCATCAAAATCTGAGCCAATGCACACGCAATCAACTCCGCCTACGCCTGCTATATGCTCTATGTGCTTTACTATATCTTTAATAGTAGCAAAGCCATTATCGCATAACTGTTCATGGAAAAAGTTTACGCCTATAACGCCATTTCTATTGGCTATTTCTTTTATATGAGCATCGCACATAGAGCGTTTTGAAAAATGTACCTCTCTGGAATTTGTATGAGATGAAAAGACTATTTTTTTATCAATAAGCTCTAAGCAATCGTCTATTCCTGCATCGCTAAGATGAGCAAAATCGATTGCCATGTTCAGCTCTTGCATTTTTAGGATTGCCTGCTTGCCTGTTTTTTTCAAGCCCTTGTTGCGCCTGTGGGTAGCAGGGTAACCTATCTCGTTTGGGTAGTTCCAAGTCAAAGTCATAGCACGAACACCTAAGAGATATAAAAGCTCTACGTTTTCTATGTCGCCCATAATAGCTGCACCGTCCTCAATTGTTAGAACGGTAGCAATTTTGCCGCTGCTTACATCAAAATCGGGGGTAAGCTCTGTAAAAACATTCCTGTGCTGCTCTAACATTTTGTGATATGACTTTATCATAGAAACGCACTGAGAAAACGGCGTTTTGCGAATTTTTGTATCAACCCATGCGGCAAAAAACTGCAAAGCAACATTACCCTGCTTTAAGCGTTCAATATTGATTATTTGATTTGGGGACAGCGTATCGATTTTATAATCCCCCAAAGCCGCATAGTATAAAAAGTCGCAATGGGCATCTGCAACCACTTGATTCAATTCATACCTCCTAAATATAGCTTAGGTAGGCATATTCCTACGCCTACCTAATAATATGCTAAATTATAAACATTATTTTGCTATCTCTGTTGCTCTTGTTTCTCGAATCACGTTAACCTTTATCTGACCCGGGTACTCAAGCTCGGATTCTATACGCTTTACGATGTCCTTTGCCATGATAAATGTATCGGCATCGTTTACATTCTCGGGCTTAACGATTATGCGAACCTCTCTGCCGGCTTGGATAGCATAGGATTTCTCAACACCGGAGAACGAATTTGCAATCTCTTCGAGCTTCTGTAAGCGCTTGATGTAGTTTTCTAAGGATTCTCTCCTTGCGCCTGGGCGAGCCGCCGAAATAGCATCTGCCGCTTGAACCAGCACCGCTTCTATTGAGGTTGGCTCAATGTCTCCATGGTGTGCGGCGATTGCGTTTACAACGAGGTTTGTTTCGTTGTATTTCTTAGCCATATCAGCACCGATTTGAGTATGCGAGCCTTCAACCTCATGGTCTATCGCCTTGCCTAAGTCGTGCAATAGTCCACAACGCTTTGCAACCGTTATGTTTGCGCCTATCTCTGACGCCATAAGCCCTGCCAAGTGTGCAACCTCAACCGAATGCTTCAAAACATTTTGTCCATAGCTTGTACGATACTTCATTCGACCTAATAGCTTCACAATTTCATGGTGTAGGTTATGAATTCCTACCTCGAAAATTGCTTGCTCGCCAGCTTCTCGGATTTCAACATCAACTTCTTTTCGTGCCTTTTTAACCATTTCTTCAATGTGTGCAGGGTGTATTCTGCCATCGAGAATCAGTTTTTCTAAGGCTATACGGGCGACCTCTCTGCGAACAGGGTCAAACGCCGATAGAATAACCGCTTCGGGCGTATCGTCGATGATTAAATCAACTCCCGTTGCAGTTTCAAATGTACGGATATTTCTACCCTCTCTGCCTATGATTCTGCCCTTCATTTCGTCGTTGGGTAATGGCACTACCGATACGGTGGTTTCCGCTACATGGTCTGCCGCGCAACGCTGAATCGACATGGCTATTATGTTTCTTGACTTTTTATCGGCTTCATCCTTGGCTTTAGCTTCAATCTCCCTTATCATTATTGCCATTTCACGGCGAGTTTCGTTTTCTACACTTAAAAGCAATTCCTGCTTTGCTTGCTCTGCTGTCATTCTCGCTACTATTGCGAGTTCTGCTTGCCTTTGTTCTAATAACTGCAATGCGGTTCCCTCTGCTGTTTGGGCTTCCTTCAGCTTTTTAGATGCCTGCTCCTCCCTATGCTCTACCGCTGAAATCTTTTTCTCTAAGGTTTCTTCTCTTTGTATCAGTCTGTTTTCGGAATGCTGTAATTCGCTTCTCCTTGCCTTGTGTTCCTGCTCCTGCTCGTTTTTTAGCCTTAAAACCTCTTCCTTTGCTTCTAATATGGTTTCTTTTTTTACTGTTTCGGCTCGTTTTTGAGCGTCTTCTATCATTTTCTTAACAGCTTCTTCGGCTTTCATCGTTTTGTTTTCCGCAATGTTTTTTCTATATGCGAAGCCTAAAAAGCCGCCTGCAACTATTCCGACAATTAAGCCGATAATAGAATAAATGGCGTATTCCAAACCAAACACCTCCTATTTTCATAATAATAATTTATCGAATATCAATGCAATAAGAAATGGGTAGCATGGTATGAGGGGCATATCAACCGAACGGATTACAAAAATTTGCGTCGCAAATATAGCCTTATTAGGTTAGTATATCTAAACGCGTTGCCGCATTTAACCGTTCGGATATTTATAGCTTCAATACAATGCAATCATTCTCCCGCAAAATAATTCCCCATAAAATACTAAGTATGGAAAATGATTGCCATCCTTAATGCACACATAAATACTCGCTATTATTTTACTCTCAGTCAAATGTAAAGTCAAGTAAAATTTAACTATAGGTAACCTATACTTCGAATTGTATTTGTTAAGTAGCAAAAAGTATGATATTATAGCCTTTGAAAAATCTTTTGGAGTAAAAAAGTGGACAAAAACAAAGATAAACTGGATAAAATTTTTGATTTACAGGCGGCGCTGGATTTAGAGATTCAAACCAAGCGTAACCTTAATTTTTCTAAATCCGAATGGATTCAAAAAGAAATCCTTGCCATAATCTCCGAACTTAGCGAGGTTTTAGACGAGGTTAATTTTAAGTGGTGGAAAAAAGATGAGGAAATAGACGACGAAAAGCTGCACGAAGAAATCATAGACGTTCTGCACTTTTTTATCAGCATGTGCCTACGAGCAGGGCTTGATTCTGAAACGCTTTTTAGGCTATATGAGAAAAAGAATTCTGAAAACCTAAAAAGGCAGCACGGAAAATCAACAACCAAGAATTACGAGGAAGTATAATGAACGTTAGGCGGAGGAAAAGGCGCAATATCGTTATACGACCAAGGTTTTGGGGCTGTTTAAGCATCTTTTTGGGGCTTATTGCTTTGGGTCTTTTCTTTTTGCTGCGTCCGAAAGCACCGCAAACGATAGGCTATTCTACGGTTTCTCTCGATTTGGCTGTGAACACAACGGTTATTCGCGATGAGGTTAGCTATGAAACAGAAAGCAACTACAACCGAGTGATTTTTTATGCAAACGAGGGCGATACGCTAAAAACTGGTGATTTGGTTGCAAGGGTTTTCAGATGGGGCTATACCGATGACTTGATGCAGGCGCTGTACGATGTTCAGGCGAGAATAATTCTTGTTCAGCAGGAGAATCTGAAGGGCATTGCTACACCAGAAATAGATGTGATAAATGCAAGCATTATCACGCTTTTAGACGAGGGTGTTGTTCATATAAATGGTGATGGCGGCAAAAGCCTACTACAAATAGAAAACGAGCTGAAAACGCTTATGCGCCAGCGTATAGATTTATACAACGACAAAACGCAAGCGACAGAGGAGCTAATAAGGCTTTACAAGGAAGAGGAAGAAAAAACACGTGCGGTTATGGAATGGGCTAAGGACATAGTTTCAGCGAAGGGCGGTACAATTAGCTTTTATTTTGACGGTAATGAGCAGGCGTTGAATATGGAGAAACTGGACATGGTAACAGCCACGCTTATTTCACGCATACAAAAAAAGCCTGCTTATGTAAGTGCTTCAAGCCAAGGTGCAAAGCTGTATAGAATCATAGACGATTCAAAATGGTGCATTGCGTTTTTAACGAAAGCGAAAGAGCCTCAAAGGCTTGTTGAAAACGAAAACTATTCCGTAACCTTTAAGGGCTATGAGCAAACTCCGTATCAAGGTGTGGCGGATATTGTGAAGCTATCCGAGTCCTATGTTTTGAACATAATTCGTTTTGAAGGCAACATGGGCGACTTTCTTTCAATTAGGAATGTAAAGGCCACAATAAAGCAGGATTTCACAGGGCTAAGCGTTTCACAAAAGGCTATCATTATGAAAGACGGAGTTGCGCACATAAATGTCATGCTAAACGGCGAAAAAACGCTTGTGGCTGTAGAGATTATGGGAATTCAAAACGGCATAGCGGTAATACGAGCGAAAGGTGCGGAAAACTTAGCCGAGGGACAGCAGGTTGTTATTCCGTAGCAAAAGAGGTACAAAATGATTTCTGATAATATAAAAAGGGTGAAAGAGAATATTGATAATGCGCTTGTGCGTTCTAATCGCTCTGATTCGTGTAAGCTAATTGCCGTAACGAAATTCGTAGATATGGAAAGAATTAGGCAGGCAATAGAGGCTGGGATACAAAGTGTAGGCGAAAATAGGGTGCAAGAATTGCGATATAAGCTCGATTTCTTTAAAAGTTACAATTTAGACATAAATTTAATTGGACAATTACAAACAAACAAGGTAAAATATGTTATGGGACAAGTAGGCATTATACAATCCCTCGATAGAATGGCACTTGCAAAGGAAATAAACAAGCAAGCGTTAGCTAAAGAGATAATGCAGAATGTGCTTATTGAAGTAAATATAGGTAGCGAAGAGCAAAAGGGTGGTATTACTCCACAGGAGTTGCAAAACTTTTTAGAAGAGGTATCCGAGTTTAAGGGGATACGAGTAAAAGGGCTTATGTGCATTCCTCCTTTTGTTTCAGCGGAAGAGGTAAAACCCTACTTCGAAAAAATGGCTAACCTGTTTACAAAGATTAAGCAACAAAACATTCAAAACATTGCTATGGACGAGCTTTCTATGGGAATGAGCAATGACTACGAGGTCGCTGTTGAATTCGGTGCTACTATGGTGAGAGTAGGAACTTCCATATTCGGTTCACGAATTTAACCCCCCTGCGGTGCTATAGATAGAGATAAGCACGCAC
>JAAZFD010000225.1 GCA_012511925.1 Clostridiales bacterium | reverse complement strand
CCCTATACGTGGTTGCAACTATCATTTTGCCGTCAACTACACCAATGCAGGGCCTAATCTTCAAAACTGCCGCTCCGAAAGCCTGCAATGCCGAGCATCTACCGCCACGCTTGAGATAATCCATTGTGTTTACAACGAAACTCGCTTCGACCTTGCCCAATAGTTCGTTTATGCGAGAGAGAATTTCGTCTGCACACCTGCCTTCTTTCGCCATTTCAGCCGCTTTTATTACCAAAAGTCCTATACCGGACGATAGATTCCTCGCATCTACTACGAAAACCTTGCCATTGAATTCCTCTGCCGCCACACAGGCATTTTGATAGCAAGCCGACATATCCGAGCTTATGCATAAGTGAACGATTGTGTCGTACTCCTTCAACTGCCTTTCAAAAAGCTCTTGATACTCGTAAGAATTGATTGCGGAAGTCATACATACTACGTTTTCTTCCTCAACATACCTATACACATCATCAGGCTTCACATCTATGCCGTCTTTATAGCTTTTGTCGCCACAGTTAATAGTTAGGGGCAACACATCAATATTTAGCTGTTCAAATACGCTTTGTGGCAAATCGCAGGTGCTGTCTGTGCTTATCTTGACCATACAATACTCCTTTCTATAATTATTACTATAGATATATACTTTTTACTGCATTTTGTCAAGCGAGCTACTCTACCTCTATTTGGCAGGTTCGCATAACCGTTAATGCAGCATTATGCCCTGCCTCTGTGATTCCTGCACAGCATTTACTATCCACCATGATTTTGTTTTCGGGGAAAGCCGCTTTTAGAATCAACGCATTTGAAACCACGCAAATATCCGTTGCGATTCCGATTAGTTCGATTTCAGTTTCGCTGTTTATATGGGGTTTTAAGGCTTCTATTAGTTCGAATGAGCCGAATGTAGGCTTGTCGATTATTATAGAATCTGTATTCGCAACCGCTTTAAGCGAATCTGCGATTTCCCAACCGCATGAACCCGAAATGCAATGCGCTATGGGTAGGTTTTTGCCCTCTTGGGTGTTCATATAGTCATCATTGTGGGTATCACGCGTGAACACCAATAAGCCATCATGCGCTTTTATCTTGTTGGCGGCATTTTGAACGACACCTTGAGCCATAGACGAGCCTAATGCACCGTCTATAAAGTCGTTTTGCATATCAACAACTACTAAAATTTTGTTTGCTTTCATTTTTTTCTCCTATCTGCCTAATAAATTGGCGAAAGCGATGTGAACGCTATTAGAAATGCTATATTTAGCACGACCATAGCACTAATTACGTATGTTCTGTATTCTGGATTATTTAATATGAATGCTATTGCCAAGGGCAATGTGATTGATGCCATTAAATAGCGTGGTGCAGACAAAAGCCATGTTGCGCCTATCGTGAATGCAAAATACAACAGAAAATAGCATAGATACTTTGCATTGATTTTCTTTTTTACTGAGTTTATTACTCCCAAACTGCCGAATATCATAACAAGTTGCGGAAGCCATAATGCAAATGCCCTTTTAATATCCCAAAGAGTTGAATCTGCATTTAATTCTATAGCACGGTCATAAAACTGCCCTGCAATCATTGAAACTGTTCTGAAGAAAAAGCCCATCTGCTGACCCCAATGCTCCTTTTGGAATATCGAGAACTGAAACGCATTGCCCCACACCGAATAGTTTACGAGTAGGTACGCAATCAAGCCCATTGAAATAAACAGCACAGCAAAGCCATCTGCAATGAAGTTTATAACTTGCTTGTCGGTTATTTTAGAGTCAGCGGGCTTGAACTTGATTTTTTCAACCAAAACCCTTATATACTCTATTCCCACAGGCACCATAAGCAATATACCAGGTGAGCGCGTGAAGCCTGCTAACGCACCAAAAATTCCTGCACACACAAAATTTCGCTTTTTCGTGAAATACAAGCACAATAAGCATAGGAACACGAACAGGGATTCCGTCATTGCCGCACCATAGAAGAACGAGCCAAACAGTAAAAATGACGCAACTACAAAATACTTGGCTGTTTTTTCTGAAAATTCGAGTCGAACTAGCTCGTAGCCTGTAATGGCCATTCCTATTGACGAAAAAATTGAGACTGCTATTGCCGAAACGAAATAATCTCTAAAAATAAACGAGAAAGCCTTTATCACGATAGGATAAAAGGGAAAGAAAACAATGTGATACATGGGGTCGCCACTTGTTACGTACCAGTTTTCTGCTATTCCTAAGTAGCTGGGGGCATCTATTCCGCATTTACACCAGATTTTATACATACTTTCAAAAAAGCCTGTGTCTAATCTGCCTGAAATCCTTGCAACCGCATAGCCAACAATATAGATGAAGATATGAAATGCAATCACACCGCAAGCGATAAGCGCCCAGGTTTTTAGCACATTGCGTTTTTTTACGGCTTCTATTGCGAACTCAATCTTAGGTAGCGGCGAAAACCAGTATTGAACAAGTTTAATAATGGCTTCCCATAGAATCACAAGAAACAGAACAAGAGAAACCAAACCTACGACTATTTCAAGAGGCTTAAACTCCTGTTTGTATAAATAAAATAGTGCAAATAGCGAAATGACTCCGCATAAAATCAAATAGGGCAGTTTATATGCGTTTAACCGCTTTGTATCCATTAGTTATCCTTAAAAATTAAACAACACCAAGCAAGGTACTTTATAATACCCTGCTTGGTAATATGTTTGAAGCAAATTAGTCGACGTTAAGTGCCAAATCCGCAGATACGTCCATCTTCTCTGCGTACTCAATAACTTCGTCGGTTACTACTGTACCCTGTGCTATAACAACCTTGCCATGCTTGTCGATAATATCGAGAACTACGGTATGACCCAACAAGAATTCTCTTTGTGCCATCGCATAAGCTGAAAGCTCAGGTTTTGCAGGAGCGACCTCGATTTTTTGTTCAACAACTGGTTCTGCCACTACTTCAACTGCTTTGGGTGCTTCTACAACCTCTACTTCGGGTTCGAAATAGAAATCGGGGTCTGGCTGTTCCATAATGTCGAGGAATACGACATCACGCGCCAATGTTGCAATAACGCTTGAAAGATAATCCTTGCCGTTTGCTAAAACTAAGCTGTCAATTTCGCCTGTTTTCTCATCGAATACCAATTCTTTAACATTCGGAAGAACGTAGCCTACTACCGAAAGCACCTTTGCACCTAAAAGGTCCGAGCCATAAAGTGCTGATTCCATCTCTTGAAGCAATTCTGGGCTGTCAAATAGCTTTTTAACATTTGCAACACTTGAGGTCATGATATAGTCCGTTCCTATGCCGGCGATATCCTCAACCGCCAATACACGGAAGCCATATCCGATTTCGTTTTTAAGAATGACATAGCGAACCTTTTTCGCTTCTGAATCTACCACGAAATCAACGGCGATACCCTGAGTAACGCCCTCTTTCATGCCCATTACGGGAAGACCCAATACTTGTTTGGTTTGCTTCATTGCTAATACCTCCTAATTTTCCTTAAAAAGTTTTGTATATATAAATGCGCATTAACGCAATTATTACGGTTCACTGCCCGGGGTTTCGGGTTGCGGCTCTAACGGCACAACCGTGGGTGTCGGCTCGGGCTCGTCTGTAGGCTCGGGCGCTCTGGTAGGCTCTACGGTGGCTTCAGGCTTTTTGGAGCTTTCAGGGTTTCTCCCTATTTCAACCTCGCCCTGTATAGGCCTGTAATAGCTTGTACCTACAATTTCCGAGTCTATCAAATTACCATTATAATAGAAATCTCGCCAAACGCAAGTCCTATATCCTGTACGGGCAACAATTATTACTTTTCTCTGCCCAGGGCTTAATGTGCTTACGTACTTTTTATAATCGGGTTGCGGCTCAAAGGTTTCTAAAATCTCCGAGCGTATATCGATTGTTACGCCTTTGGGTAGGGGTTGTCCGTAAACTTCAATTCTAAGCGTGTTGGCAGATGCCAAGTTGCCATTATCGAGCCAAGCCGCAAAGTAGATTGGATAGTCCGACATGTTTTGAACCTTCAAGTCTTTTTCGGTGTTCCAATCCAATGTAGAATCAAGCCCAATCTCCAAATAATTTGACGGCCATGAGTGCGGCCAACGCTCAACAATGTTCAAATTCGCCCAAAGCACTGCATTGTATAGCGTTCCAGATAATTGACAGATTCCTCCGCCAAGGTCGTTTTCAAGCCGCTTACCGTCCATAATGGCGGGAGCAGGCAAAAAGCCTTTTTCAGCTGTGCGCTTGCCTACGAGTTCGTTTATCGACAAAATCTCATTCGGCTGTAGCATATAGCCATTCACATACGAGCACATAAGCTGTATGTTCGTGTTGCGGTTGAAGTTGTTGCTTGTTTTCGAGGAAAATTCTGCAATCTTTACGGTGTTTGCCTTCAACTCGCTTAGGGTGTAATTTGGCTCATAGTTTGAGGTAATAAGCGAAAATTCTGTGAAATCTCCATCGCATAGCCTTTTGCTTAATGCGTTGGCTGTTTGCTCTGCCTCTAATCTTATGCCATTTGTGCCGTCCTTGAAGGTGAACCTTCGGGTTTTTTCGTTGAACTCTGCAACGGCATTTTTTGCATCTTTGTTCACTTGTGCACAGGCGTTTTCAATGTTTTGTTTTAACGCATCGATGTTTATTGTTAGCTTTGTGTTCAATGTGTGTGTGCTAACAGCCGTATCCTGCGAAAGGGGTGAATCCTGCTTTCCGATTTCCGTAGCCGATTGCAACACCTCTTCGATATTGCTTTCAAAGCCTAATTCACTGCCATTAAGCGAGAACACTTGATTCTCATATTTCAGCTTTACAGAGATTGCGCTTATGTTCTCTAAAAAGCGTTCTTCAAGGACCACCTTGGCTTCCAAAAAAGTCATTCCCGAAAGCCTTACGCCGTCTATTACTATATTTGAGCTGAACATGTGGGAGTTTTGAATGTCATTCGCTACTGTGGTTAAGCAGACAACCGAAAACAAGCATACCGCAATTACGATGATTGAGGTATTGACTATAAAAAGTCTTAGCTCGCTTGGTTTTTTTCGTTCAAACATTCCACTCTGTTACCTTTATAACCTCATTATGCCGAGTTTAGATTCCGCCAAGGACTGCTTTTGTTCAGCGTTTAGTACGTATTCGCCCGAGCGCATTTTGCCAACTAATGTGTTTAGCTGGTTGGTTGCACGCTCTTTATCACCTGCAAGTACACATACTGCAAGTTTTTTGATTTCTGCATCCGCACGAGCAAAATTATCCTCACAACGCGCGATATAGGCTTCGTACATCTGCTCTGCCAACAGGTATTGCTCGGCTTCGATATAGGTTTGCGCCTTGTCGAGCATTCTGTTGAGAACTGCTTGTGTTTTCTGCTGAATGCTTCTTTGAGTGGCAGAAACCTCTCTGCACGCCTTGATAAGCATATCGATTTCAATTCGTTGCTCATTATCTTCACATTTTTCTAAGCAAAGCGTATATACCTGCTCTGCAAGCTCATACTGCCCGGCGTTTTTGTAGCTTTCCGCCTTTTGCAGCGTTCTTTAGAAAAATGGGTCAATCTGCTCCTCAACAGGCTTTTCAACGATAACAGGGGCAAGCTTTTGAACTTCTTGCTGCGCTTTCTCACATCTAAGCTGTACTACCTG
>JAAZFD010000224.1 GCA_012511925.1 Clostridiales bacterium | reverse complement strand
TTGTGTTTTGCGGCTTCAATTACCACTGTTTTAGCTTCCGCTATCTCCATCCTGAAGTATTTTTAAGGCCATATTTACCTTTTCTTCCAATATTCTTGTATCGGCTATCTTTTCGCCCTGCGTTGTGTGGTCGATCTTTTGTTGCGCCTTGCCCTCAACCCTGTCAAAGATTTCCTGTATCGCTCGCATATCGCCATCGTTGGCTTTTTTTAACAGTTTGCGAATAATCACCTCCCTGAACTCCCGCCTTTCCTTTTTGCCATCTACGACAATCTCAATCGGCTCTTCCAGCATTTCCCGTAGGATGGTGCTTAAAGACCGTGCTCCCTTTGGCCGGCCTTTGGGGTTGCCGGATTCACCCGGCTTAAATGGGGTGGCTCCTTCTGGTATTTTTCCTGGTTCAAAGGCCATTTTTCTTACTGTTCAATTACTGTTTTAACGCCTTAGTTGCTTATATCCGCAAATGTGCCTTTGTCGGTCATCGTCAGATACAATCGTAACACTATTAGTTTTGATAAAATCCTTTCTTTCCCTTAGTGTTTCAAAGTACAACATCAGGTCGTATGTTCTCTGGTTTTTCATTCTTTTTTTATTGATTCGTTAATTATTTTCGGTACGCAATTATTCCAACTTATTTTATGGTGAAGTCTTTCGTACTTTGATTGCATCATTGAAACTTTTACAGCACTTGGCATCATCATAACTGTTGTAAATGACTTACAGTAAGTACCATAAATCAGATACATATCTGTAATTCCACCCTCCTGCGACTGTGTGCTTTCCTGTGTCAAAGACACAAATGGAATAGTAAAAAACAATGCGCCCCGACTTCCTAATGTTGTGTAAGTATTTACATCTTCGTTCATTGCTCCAACAAATTTAAACCTTCTTTTGGTTGAGCAAATAAAAGAGTTCATACACTTCCTTTTTAATGGCATATTTTTTGCCATATCTGAATCACTCCCACCAATAAAATCACCGCCCTGTGCCATTGCAACTGAAAGGGCTGGTATCTTTTTATAAAATTCAATCAGTAAATCAAAAATACTATCCAATAAGGTTCTTATTAAGAAAAACCCTGTAGGATATTCTTTTTTGTTGTTGGTTCTAAAAATAAACGCAATATAGTCGTCATCTAGTTCCATGAAGTAAGTAAACCCTAATTTGTCAGCAATATCAAAACAAGCATTGCGTGCATGTGTTATTGTCCTTCTTTCGTCAAAGTTATTTCCTTCATCTACTGAATCAGCATATTTTTTTTTATCAAAAACAATTACATTATCTATCCCGAAGTTTTCAATATACTTATCTAATTTACCGTCTTCATTATCAACTACCAAATATATGGGGCCAGTATATCCTTGATAGCGTAATGTTTTATATGTTATAACATTATCCGGCCTCCCGTGGGTTAATATAAAAACTGTAAAATCTTTATTCCTCATTGTATTGCTCCCCATAAAGTTCTGCAACTTCGTCAGATAATTGGATATAACCCAATTCAATGGCCTTATTAAAATCAATTATAACTAATGCACTATTTTCCATAAGTTCCTGCACTTCTTTTGAAGAGTGGGCATAGTAATCTGCAATATTCTCATAATTAAAAACAATGTGCCTTGACGCTGCTACTTTTAGAAAGTCTTTAATATCTTTCTCGACAATACTTTTTTCTATTTCAGCAACAAGATCTTCATACCTCCCTATATTAAAAAGTTCCTCTATTTTAGGTTTTTTGTTTTTTGGCTCATATATTGGTGCATCAACTTTCTGTGTATATTTTTCTTTTTTTACCTCTTCGCTATTCCAAAGAGGCACCTCAAGCCCCCAATCCTCCAACTCCCCCAAATCCCAATCAGCCTGTAATACGCCCCAATCCCAATCACCGCCAGAAACATTATCGGCAATTATGAAACGCCTTTTTTCTTCCTCTGTCAATTCTCTTGCCTTGCGCACCCATGTGTCTGGTATCTCTTTAAATCCCAAATGCTGCAAGGCTTTCAGGCGCATATTCCCACCCAATACCACGTTGTCCTGATCGACAACCATAGGGCGCAAGGCCATCATTTTCGGAAACTCCCGGATGGAATTGCAT
>JAAZFD010000223.1 GCA_012511925.1 Clostridiales bacterium | reverse complement strand
TGGGTTATCCAGTCTTCAACCTGCGCTTCGGTCGGTAATTTCCTGACAAGGGACTTGGCTTCGTTAATTTCCTGCATCTTCTTGAAAAGGTTTTCGGCTTTGCGCGTAGCAAGTTCGGGTACGGTATACATTCGAAAAGAAACCTCGCTGTTGCCGATATAAAGGCTAAAATTTTAAACCTGCTTTTTTGAGTTGCGAACCCAGTGCCATATCATCCACGACGCTTGATTTAACTCTTTGATGGCCACCCGCCTTTTCATAATCCTGCCGTGAAATCAGTATGACAGGGCCATAAAGACCAATATTGCGCGGCTTTGGCAGTGCCGTTCCGTTGGCAGCAAAAGGTTCATTTCTGCAACAATAAGACCATTCAATGCTTTAGGATAGTCTTTTTTCATTTCGTGTGCTTTCTTAAATGCTTCATAGGCTTCTTGGTGTTGATTATTCATACCATACGCCGTGCCTAGATTATTCTGAACATCCAAAAAATCTGGAGCAAGAGCAAGCGCTGCTTCAAAACTCTCTACCGCTTTATCAAATTGATTTATTTGCAACATAGAAAGCCCTATTTTATTAAGCCAGATAGGACACGAATCGTCGCATTCGTGAGAGCAATCATCACCAGGGCAAGACACGTTACCACTACCGTCACGCCAGTATGGCTTTTTAGGTGTGTGTTCTTCTTTTTCTGGAAACACTCTTTCAATGGTAAACTTTCCACCAGTAAACCTTATATGAATGTGGTATATACATTCTTCATGGTAGGTTTCTTTCGTTAGAAGAGAGTCTGCTGGATATCTATAAACCTCTAAAGTCATTGTATCGTTATGTGCCTCAAGGGAGTGAACAACATCCTGGCAGTATAAATGCATACTGGTGCCAATAAATTCACGAAAGCCCTTATCTGAGAGAACCTTCATTTCTGTTTGAACACCGGTGTTAATGTCTTTGCATATCAAAGGGTGGTATACACGATGGGTTGGGCTAAACGAATCTATGGTAAACAATTTGTCGTGGAACACACAGCAATGCTTGCGCGCGCTGCCGAGATATGCAACCTTTTTGGGGTTAGCTTTTTCCTGACGCAAGAAATATCCATCAAATCCAGAGACCTTTCTTTGATAAACATATACACGATAATTACTTATCTCGCTAATAAGTTCACAGAATTCTTTTGATTCGTAACTGCTCAATTGGGGATTTGTTGTAAGAAAAGTAGCATTTACCGCATCTATATCGATTTTGACCTTTTCTAATGGTTTGTATTTGTACATTGGTTTTTTTTGAAAACAAGCCCATAATTCTGCTCCCTATAACAGTTTAAAGAAAATCTTTATTTACTCAAAGACATGTCACTCAAATAATTTATAAATCCAGTAACAATTTCATTGTTTCTCGATTCAATATCACTTTCTACGAAATCGTGTGCTGTTGCAGCCAAAGACAATAGTTCATTGATTTGGGTTCCTGGCTTTTCCTGACCTCGATTATTAACGTATCCCTGATAATATTTGATTTTATCAGAAAATCTGTAATCAGAAGCTCTTATGTTGATTCGCTTTTCGAGTAGAGCCTTATTACCCAACGATTCAAGATTCTTTTCCTTTTTTAATGAACATTCTTTTTCCTGACGGTTGCGTGCAAAGATATGTTCTATTTCGAAGGTGCTATCTAATGACGGCACTTCTTGATTATCGTCTGTAAATGCCCACCATGCGAGCATTGATTTGGTGATAGGTCTTCCATTATAGAAACTAAAGTTATCGATCATACTTCTTACAGTTGTAAGATCAAACCTATATTCCTTGAACTCAATTGGCTGACCATTAACAATATTGATCATCTCTGCATAAACAGGTGTTCTCAAGGCGTTAACGCCAGGATTTGTAATGGCATATGCCCAAATGAACGCTGTGATCTTTTTAAGAAATGCGTTATACTTGCCATCTTCAAGAAGACCGTTGGCATCCTTGTTTTGCATAAAATAAACGGAAACGAAATATGTCCACATGCCATTGGGAGCATAGTTGAGAACAAACAATTGGCGAAGAATAGATTCTGAAAATCTCTCATCATTTTGTTCGGCAATATCTTTCCAAAAATCAGCCAAAACAATGAGGTTTCCAAGTGTGTTTTCCTGTTTAAGTAATTTATAGTTTTCCTTTTCGTAAAATTTGCGAAGAGCTTCTGTGGTAGATGCCTTAATCCCCATTTTTGCTCTTTCATAATACATGTATCGGGTAAAAAGTTCATCCATAGGAGTGCCGGAAATCGGGTGGAATATTTTCTCACAAACTTCTTCGAGAGCCTTCCATTTTTTTATGAAGGCATCCTTTTCTCCGCGCATAGAATAGAATTTATAGAACTGCGCTTTGAAGATATCCGCATCCGAAAGAGGCTTGCCTCTATCATTCAACGTTGAGAAAATACGCAATGCAGTATTTTGCGATTCTGCCTCGATAGGAAGCAAGATACAGTTATTAAGTATTCTTGTTGGAAGATAGGAAAAATACCCAGGATAGGCGCTCAAAAACTCGTCTATCTTCTGCTGAAAATAACGGTAATTTTCAGCATAGTTGCTTTTTTGTTCCTTCGGCGCTGTTCCGGTACGTAAAATACTCAAAAATTCTTCCTTGTCGTTGTCTGTAGCAACCTCAGAGTCGATCTTTAGTGCTGAAAGATCAGGACTGCCAAACTCATCTGTTTTCCAAATACAACGCTCAATATTTTCTTTTGTTTTTACTGAATAAGCATCCTTCATATGTCCGTACTTCTCATAGAACGCACGAAGTAAAAGCATAAGTGTTGTCAGTCTTTGTTGACCGTCAATGATTTCCATTTTACCATCTTCATTTTTGAAGGTTACAATGGGGCCGAGGTAATACTCATCATTATCACTATCAAATTTGCTATAGTCATCTTCCGGGAAGGCAAAAGCAAAGATATCCTCCCATAAGGTTTGGCATTCGCTCATTTGTCATGCATATGGTCTTTGATAGTCGGGAATAAGAAAGTCAGCTTTCTTGTTTTTAAATAATTCTTTTACTGTTTTTTGATCAACATTTAGTTTAGACATTTTTATGCTCCTCTCGATCCTCAATCAACATATTTAGTTGCCTGATCAAGCATCTCAATATATTTGTTCTTTATTTCAGTAGGCCCTTTTATTTTAACCTTGCCACCAAAGCCGAAAACCCAGCTAAAAAAAATATGACTTACTGCGACATTAACGACAGCTCTAAAAGATTTCATATCATTCGCGTATGTCACTACATCTACTCCAAATTTGTCTATGATAGAATCCATAACATCATTGTCGCAAATGAGCTCTACTTCTGAATGCTCGCTGTTATACATTCTGAACGTAGTATTGATATATTCGTCTATGTCAAAGTTGTCGGGTGATGGTGTGCCTTCTTCGTTTAAGATCATCGGGCATTTTGCAATCCGGTCAACTCTAAAGCTGCCGAGCCTTTGTTGGTAATCATATACTCCGATCATATAATAGTGATCGCCATTCCACACCAGGTGCAATGGAGTTATAACATAAGGCTCGCCTTTTTGTTTGATTTTTTTCTCTTTTCTCACATTGTACTGAAAATACTGAAATGAGATTTTTTTGTTCGTATTGATAGCATCATTGATTGCGTCAATAATGTGATATATTCTTTCGTTGTTTGCTTTAATTCGACCTTCACAACTCACGTTACGTGCAATTGTTAGGGCTACATGATTGCTTGCAAGAGTACTTATTTTTTCAACAAGTTCTTTGCTTTTAGAAGCTGTTATAAATTTAGAAGATTCTACGGCATCAATAAGTAGTTTCAGTTCGGGGGCATCAAAGGTTCTGCCATACAGATTATATCTGTTCTGTGTAGATTTCACTTCCTCAATTTCCAAACCAAATCTTTTAAGTAATTCTATGTCCGCTTTAATAGTTTGCCTATGCGAGCTAATTCCATATTCTTCTTCAAGAATTTGAATGAGCTGCGACGTGGTTAGATAATGTTCCTCGTCAGTTTGCGTATAAAGGATTTTAGCAAGATATAAAGGTCTTAATTTAGCCTCATTATCCATGATAAACACCTCGTGCAATAAATGGTTTTATATTTTGATCAAGCGCTAATAGTAAGCTTGTTGTTTTCGGTATTGATAATTGATGGCGGCTATGCGACCTTGCATAGCCGCCATCAGCTAATATAATTACTTCATCTTAAGGAAGCCCATCTTAAAGGCATCCGGGAATATAAAGGTTTTTTCGCCAATAGCAAAAGTAACACGAATGTGTTTCTGTGCCTTGTCGATTTTTGTAACTGTGCCTTCGCCGAAGGCTTTATGTACCACAATAGAGCCATCTTGAACGTCGGAAGCAACAAAGACTTCTTCTTTCTTTTCTGTAGTAACTTGTGTTGCGGGTTTTATACCATACTGTGCGGTAACAGAAGGAGTAACCGTTTTCGGCTTTGTTGTGGTAATAGGTGTAGTGTGTGTAGGTGCGGAAGTAACAGTTTTCTTCACAGGAACAGGAATGTCCTCAACAGCTGGAACCTCAAAGATAACGGGTGCCTCCATTGTTGCTTGCTGATTATAGAAAAGTTGGTCGTACTCGGCACGCTTGATAACAGTATCCCAACCACCGATATCCTTACCTTCGTGCTTATCGATACCGGTATAGGACAGGCTGGAATCCTCATAGCGCTTAAACTTGAAGATAGCATCATTCATGAGGTTTGCATTGAAAACGCCCAACGAACAAAGCAGCTCGAAGTCCTTAACATCAAGACCAGTAACCTTCTTGAAGAGGCCCGGTTCCAGCTGCGTAATAACATCCTTCAGAGAACGCTCACGATAGTCGGTGAGATACATAAATACCGGCACACGAGTAGCAAACTTGATGAGCTTCTCCTGAATCTTCTTACGCATGGATTTATATTCTTTTTCCTCATCAGAGATTTCCTTTTTCTCTTTCTGAGTCTTTTCGCCGCCTTCTTTCATAGCTTTCTTAACGGCTTCAGATTTATTGATAATAGTCTGAATATCCTGATTCAGAGAACGGAAGCCCTCGATACTCATAAGAGCGTCCATAGCCTCTTTACTTGCCATAAGACGAGTAAGCGTATCATTATCTACATTAACGAGCAATGCAGACTCCCATCTCTTAGCCAGCAGAGTTGCGGAAGTACCAGCCATAGCGATATCCAGAACATCCTGAGCGCTGATCTGACGCATGGAGCTACCATCATAAGCGAGGACAGGCATGAAGTTGATGAATTCAGCAACCTTCTTTTCAGGGTTTGCTTCGTTTACATCCAGACGACAGCTATAGTCGGAAATCTGGCGAAGCGCACGATCCAGCGCAAAGTCAAAGACATAGCACTCCTGTTTCATAATTTGGTCGTTTCCGGCCTCATCCTTAACTACCCACGGAGACTGAACACGGAAAGCGGTCTGGAAGTAGGTTTCAGGACTCTTCAGATTACGCAGCATAAATACACCCGTCCAAGGCTTAACGGTAACACCGGTAGTCAGCTTACCACAGGACAGTGTGATGGTCTGAGTTTTCAGCGGGTCATCCATCATACGCTGCACAGGAGCAAGCGCATCCAGACCAATACCGGCCTTAGTACCAGCAGAAACATGGATTCTATAACGCTGATTGAACCACGCATTCTGCTTCTGCATCATCAGGTTATACATAGCCTGACAAGATGCCACGTTCGGCAGGAACCACAGAGTGTGGGACAGCACATTCAGCAAACGGGTATCGGAATAAGGCATAGGCGGACGCTTGTCCTGACCCAGCTTCATATCATCGATATTGGAAGGCAGATAGGAGCCACGGATAAGGTCGAGCCATTTCTGCACTTCATTTTCATATACGAATTTTGCCTCGTCGCCCTTGCCCCTTGCTGAGAAGAACACATTGAGGTCGAATTCGTTAAATTCACCCTGCATAGCAATCTGACGGATGCTATCCGGAATACGGTATGTAAGCATAACCATGCGAGGCAGGGATGCATAAGGATTGTTGGAACCAACCCAATTTTCCTTTGCACGTTGCTCATCAGAATAGGTCCAGTTATAAATCTGATCCTCGATGAACTCGCCACTGTTGATAGCACGGAAAGGCGTACCAGACAGGAACAGATAATGGCCAGTGGTAATCGGCAGGAAGGTTTCGTTGTAGGCGTTTCCTGCTTCCTCCAAGCCGTACTTTTCAGCATCGAAATCTGCTGCTTCTTCTTCGTCAGGGTTTTCAAACAGTTTCTTTGCATTTTCACGCCATGCACCGAAGTGGTACTCGTCAAAGATAACGAGGTCCCAATTCTCCGTATGGATAAATTCATTCTTTGCTTTAATGCCGCCTGCGTCAATCGTTCCCAGCAAGTCTTGGAAGGAACCGAATACGACAATAGGCTGCTTTTTATCAGCATGAGCAAACTCACGGTCGATGTTCACGTGGTTTCCGGCAGCGTCCTTATTGGAAATAAACTGCCAACCATCGAAATCGACATGGGTCATCAAGTCCTCACGCCATGCAGACTCAACCGCAGGCTTGAAGGTCAGAACAAGGACACGCTTGAAGCCCATCTTACGGGCCAGCTGATAGGAAGCGAAAGTCTTACCAAAGCGCATCTTTGCATTCCACAGGAACTTCGGCGCTCTACCGGGATCTTCCTTAGCTGCATAAGCAAAATACTCCATAGTGCGCTTTACAGCATTGTGCTGCTCAGGGCGCATTTTGAATGTAGCAGTACGACTGGCATCAGTGATGATACCGGTCTTTAGTTCAACAATAGCTGCTTTAACATCGTTTACAGAACAATTAAACCACTCGTTGCGGTCATTGCCTTCGTTCATCTGACGGAATCCTTTACGGCGCAGAATGCGGTGAATATCCTTGTCCGTAAAGATAGAACCGTCGGAACACATTGCGGATTCCGTGTAGAGGATATTGGCGGTCAAACCGCTGGTGTGCATCTGCTCATTGATACGGGTAACAGCATCACGGTCAGTATAGCCACCCTTCACATAGCCCTTATGGGTGGTGACCTGCGGAAGGTTATATACATATATCGTTGGAGTAACAGAAGGGCGCTGTACGAAGAAATCGAAATTAGCCATTTATATCTCCTCCTGCATTTATGTCAGCCCAAACAGAGGTCTCGATAAGCGAAATTTCCTCTTTAGTAAATCCATACTTTTCATATAATTCGGTATCAGTCCAGGGTTTACTAAAATCTTGCATAGGTACTAACTTATATACATGCTTTGCGGCTGCTTGAGTGATTTTTACGATGGATACAAGAAAATGGAAGAATTTTGTGTTGATATAGCTCATTACATTTTCTGCTTCCTCAAGCGTGTCGAATGGTCCAATTGCAGAATAAGTTTCTGTACAAACAGAATTAGGTTTACCAATAAAGGGGTTTACTTTATCTTTATTTACATTGCCGACGCCCCATGCTCGCGGTACAAACACCTTATACTTGTCAATATATTCTTCACCCTTACGAACGGTATCTCTTTTGGTATAGCCAACACCTTTATCACGCCATCCAAAATAATAGAACTCACAAGCTCCATTAAAAGGTTCTAATTCGTATGTCGGACGCACTCTAACATAACTATTTTCAACGCGAACATCATAACCAAAGGGGTCGTTTGCACTCATAATACACCCAAAGAGTTTCTCCTCTTTAGCTTGTACCTTATGCAAAATTTCGATTTGCCTACTATCTCGGATAAAGATATTCATATCTTTTTCAAGCAATTCTCGTTCAGAGTTAAGAACAGAGTTGTCAGGATAATGCGTCGATACGCTACATGCACCTTCATTATCTCTGTCCCACAGGAAATAGCTAACGCCTCCTTTAATTTCAACACCAGGGAAACACATTGATGCATCGGGATAATCGTGTATAATTCTTATTCTCCTATCGTGGAGCATTTCGTCACGAAAATCATCTAATCCACGACCTCCTGTAAACCAACGAGAAGGCACAATCATTGTCAAATAACGGGGAGAGAGTTTCTTTGCTTGACGAATGAATTTTTGATATATCGGCATCGCGCTTGCACCATGACCACCATCGCTTAACTGGTATGGTGGATTACTAATAATAACATCGAATTTCATTTTGAATATCTCCTCTGGTTTAGACATGTGAATAAGTTCATAAGCATGGCTCTCTAACTCATCCGCTCTATCATATTCTTTTTGATTTGCGCCACAAAAAATGCAGTTGCCATTGCTCCATGTGTGTTTAAGCTTTTTGAACCTAATGTTTCCCTGAGCATCATCAAAAAGAGAGACCGAAAATTGGCTATTCGGATACTTAGAGCAGTACACACCTCTGCGTGAAAGTAAACTTGTCAGTTCTGTTATCGCAATACCATACAACTGATGGTGAAAAATGTGATCCAATCGTTCCTGCAAATCCGGGAACTGAGGTTCAAGACCGACAATCAGTCTTTTGGCAATTTCCCGCAGGAACACTCCTGTTTTACAGGCGGGATCTAAAAATGTGGTGTCAGGGTTGCTGAACAACTCCTGCGGAAGCATATCCAACATCTGATTAACTACTTCCGGCGGGGTGAAAACCTCATCGTTGGAGAGGTTTGCCAGACACGATAGCACGTCTGGATTGTAAACATTATCAAAAAGGCCATTTGACATATTCTATCCCTCCGTTTTTAGACTGCCTTATCGCTTTTTCCAAGCAAACGATAATGGCATTTATATTCTTGAATAAACTTACCGCCCTCATCTACTGAAGGCTCGTCATCTATAAACAGTGTAATCTGACTATCGTTCTTCTTTTTCTTTGGCTTTTCTTCAGCGTTTACAAGTTCATCAAATGTATAATCTTTTCTGTAAATAAAAGCATCATTTCGTGGAAATGACCATTCAGAGAACACTATAGGTTCATCCGAATCTTGTGCACTTTCGTCAACACACATAAGTGTTAACGCGTTGCCACATACAATGTTTAATTCAAGAATGAATTTGGCCGATGTACGTGTTTCATCGTTACATTCTTTCTTACATACTTTTTTGTACTCAGCATTCCAGATGCTGTAAAGTCGTTCTCTGCAAGAAATACAGTTATCAATTAGCATGTCAACACCGTATATGCTTCCAAGTGCTAACAGAGAATTTCGTTCCCAATCATAAGGGCTTCTTTTGTATCGTTTCATCTGCGAGCTTTGTAACTTGCGTTTCAATATTTCGGCAAGAAAATTGCCATCGCCACATGCCGGCTCTAAAAACCTGCTGTCAACTCGCTCTGTTTCCTGATTCACTAAATCACACATTGCTTTGACTTCGCGCTCAGCGGTAAAAACCTCGCCATGATCAGCGACTCTTTGTTTTGTTTTAACCTGTTTCTCCATCATAAACCTCCATTTATACGTCTTCGATGACTTCCATTATGTCACCGACGTCACAATGGAACACTTTGCACAGACGGAGAATAACCTCCATTGAAACCACACGGTCTTGATTTAGTTTTGTCATTGTTCCTTGCGATATTTCAGCAGCTTTTGCAAGATCCTGTTTTTTCATTTTATTATCTTTCATTAAGATCCATAGCTTATCATATCTGATACTCATATTATCCCTCCGACATTAGTTTCATCTTCAAGTATAGTATCGTATTTTATATTATAGCACAAAAACATCACGGTCGAAGTGGAATTCCATAAAAAGTTGCAGAAAATTCAAGAAGGTGTCGATTGAGTTCAACACCTTCTTGGAGTTTGCCTTCATATTTGCGTTGCTTCTTGTTCTGTATAACTGCAAGATGGATAATTAGAGCATCCCAAAAATGTTCCGAAACGTCCTTTTCGGCGAATTAGGAATCCACCGCAATGCGGACAACGTTTTGTTTCTTGCATAATGGATGTGTGAGCCACTGTATAGTCACACTGCGGAAAATTAGTACAACCAACGAAATACTTGTTACTTCTCTCGTTCTTTCGGATCATAAGATAACCTGTCTT
>JAAZFD010000222.1 GCA_012511925.1 Clostridiales bacterium | reverse complement strand
TAAAGTGATTTGGGATGATATAAGAAAAGGAGGAATAAACGATGATAAGACCAGATAATGCTACCGAGTATCCGGATATCGACTTAAAACTTGGCATCAAATCCTCACTACCAAATGTGAAGGCGACTTTGGCACTTCTTGTCCTTCTATGGAGAGTGTCTAATAAAACAGCAACGCTTGAATACTGCGAAGAGGAAGAAAATGGCGTAAAGCTGACAGATGACTTGACCTCCAAGCTCCATGCATTATTGAGAACCGAATGTGACGAAAGCGTATGTACTTTTGACACATTTGACGGATTGATAAAAAACAACCAGATGTTGAAATCACAGCTTGAAGCGTTAATAGTTGCTTTCGAGCTTGTATGGAAACTGGCAAAAATCCGCTTTTCTGACGAAAAAAAGCCATCCAGCGCGGAACGTACTGGCGGCAAAAGATTTACAAAGCGGCTCTCATTTACCATAAATATGGACCTACTCGATGTAGTGTTTCAAAATGAGACAGACGAATACACGAAGGTTTTATTGAAATGGATTGGGGTCAATATTGAAGCCAATCCAGAATACGAACTTTCATTACTGCGGATTCTCACGGTATTTTCCGAAAGTGCGGTTTATAAACTGTCGGACGGCGATAAGGAAGTGGTTTTCAATCTTAAAAGCCTATATTCAAAGCTCATTACTTCCGCGGCAGAAGTCGATATAAACGGTGACAACGAAGCAAAAGGACCTTTGCGTGTGCTTAAGTCCAGTTTATCGGAAAAGATGAATCCCTTTTTAGGTTACAAAGATGGGCGGGTTTCACTCACGAGTGACGGCGATGATATAAAACACTATTCGGAACGCGTAGACGCATATCTTTCCCTTTCTACATCAAAAATCAAAGGGTATCAAGACGCAACAGAAGAACTCGCAGCAATTGCAGATGAGATAGATATGTCAGAATATGATTTTGCTGCAAAAATAATCCGTGACTATATTTCCGAAACCGGGTATGAATTTGATGTGTCCGAAGCGGACCTCTCCTCTCTTTATACTGATTTTAATGAGAGATTTTCGCCCGATAAACTTGCTACAATCCCAGATGACGAATTACTGAAGACTATTTTTTACACTGCCGATAGTACAAATGACAGCTTGTGCTATTGGCTTGAGTTCCATACGCAGAACAAGAAGTGCTTCGGCAGCATAGCAGGCGGTTCGTCATTTAAATTTGGATTGTTCCAAAAGAAAGACGAAGGTACATGGATTACCGGGAGTCCGACGAAGCCTGAAGAATTAACCCCGGCGCAAGCACTGCAGGTCGGTCGCGATATACGCGATATCATTGTAAAAGGTGCTGCAATAATAAAAAACTACGGAGCCGCAGATTCATTAGATGTTTATGAGAAATTGGATGATGAGCTGAGTGTGGTTCTCGGTAAGTATGGGCAGTTGCAATGGATTCACAAGTATTATTGTATGGTGTTTCCTTCCTTGTTTGCAACATGGCATTCATACGATTGGCAGTATCATATTTTGTACGCTTACGGTATTAAGCCAAGCGGAAAATATTATGCGAGAAGCGGCCAATTATCAATGATAATGAACCGTGCTAAATTATCGGGACCGGCTTTTGCCCATGCTTCATTTGATAAATTTGGCAATATAAGACACTTCTGTCGTCTTGGAACAACCGAAGGAACGAGCGGAGAAAGCCTGTTCCCAACTTGGAAAACTGAGAAAATTGCCGCCATAGGTTGGAACGATCTGGGAAGTCTCTCCGACTACCAGATGGATGGTGATCTTGTAAAAAAAGCCGTCGCAGAAAAGCTCGGAGAATTATACTATCAGACCGATGCACGGACGGCATCTCGCAAGGCTGGCGAACTGGTTACCTTCTTTAAAACAAATTCTGATACTGTATTTGTTGCGATGAACGGTGAGCAACTTCTCTCACTCGGCGACAAAATCGGAGCATATTACTTTGACGAGAGCCAAGTATTTGCCCATTGTAAATCTGTAGCATGGCATGACTGCTTTCAACCAGACGAAAGGTTACCGCAGAAATCAGAAGCCATCCTGACTTCGTGTCACGACCTTTCCGCCGAAGAAAACCTGTTGTTCTTATACCATAAATACTACTACGAAATATCTGATGAGGGGGCGATTGAAATGAATGAAGAGGAAAAGGAAATAGCAATGACACCTCGCGTCAATCCGCTTCACCCGCTCAATCAGATTATTTACGGCGCTCCCGGAACAGGAAAGACGTACTCCTCTATTGAGTATGCTATGGCAATTATCGAGAATCGACCTGTGGATTTGACCGCGCAAACGAGAGAACAGCGGCAGGCTTTGATGACAAAATATTCTGAAGCTGTTACTGCCGGACGCGTTGTCTTTACCACGTTCCACCAAAGTTATGGCTATGAAGAATTCGTACAGGGAATTCGTCCCGATGCCAAAGCCGGAACTATCAGTTTTAAGAAAGTCGATGGCGTTTTCAAGACCATCGCCGACACCGCAAAGCGTGACCCCGGCAATAACTATGTCATTATTATCGACGAAATCAACCGAGGAAATATTTCTAAAATCTTCGGTGAGCTTATTACGCTTATTGAAGAAGACAAACGCTGCGGTGAACTTAACCAGCTAACCGTAACCCTCCCAATGGGCGAAAAGTTCTCTGTTCCCAACAATCTGTACATCAT
>JAAZFD010000221.1 GCA_012511925.1 Clostridiales bacterium | reverse complement strand
TTATTCACATATTCAGGTATTACAAGCCCTGCACTTGTGGTAACAGCAGTAATGCCAGCAGCAGTAACGGAAATACCCGCAATGCCTGTGGCGGAGATAACTGCTGGTGCTGCAATCAAGCCTGCAACAACACCAATCGTTGCTCCAATAACTACCCCTCCAAATATATAACCAACTTTTTCCCAGCCAGTTGCACCTTTCTCATTAGCGATATGATTTCCAATTATACCACCTATTGTACCCAGTAAGGCTGCGGCACCAATAATTAAAAGAGCTGTTGTCGAAATGAAAAACATACCGCTTGGGTCAATATAACTTATCGGATTATTCGCACAATACGCATACCAGTTATACCCGTCATGCGCGCTGTCCTCAGATATAAATCTGCCTATACTCGGGTCATAATACCTAGCTCTTAGGTATATATAGCCCGTTTCTATGTCAAGGTACTCGCCGCAGTAACGGTAGGGGTTTTTGTCATACCGACGGCGGAGACCGTTGCTTATTACTTATCCTGCGGCATCATCGCTAGATACTACAATATTACACCTCTCGCCACTAACTTAATGCCCTCATATAGTTCAAACTCAACATTAGCATCAAGATTGTCGGGTGCGTCTTCAGATAAATATCTTACTTCTGCTATGGTCTCATAATCAGATATTAATTCTTTGTTTGAAACGATCATGGTCCAATTCGCTTTGTTCATGTTTAAAGGTTCGTCTTTCATCACAACTATGGGACCATATTTATCGCCCCAAGGCAAGTTTTGTCGCCCCCTTGCTCCTTTGACAACCATCTAATTTTCGCAGAAAACACCTTATTCATCTGTTCGACTCCAGCGTTTTAGTTGATTGTTAAAATATAACTCTAGTCTGTTAATCAATCCGTTGAGCGTAGAATCAGATTTTGGCATAAAGCTAATGAGACTTTTTACTTCATTGGGGTAATACGACTCATCACACAGAATATCGACTACCTCAATCAGGTTGCAGTAATCATCTTTGTGTTCATATACCCAACTCAATGATATATACATAAATTTCTCTATTGATTCTAGAGCATTCTGTTTTGTTACTAGCTTATCAACATATTGACGAATAATATGTGGGAATTTCGCTTCTTCCCTTAACATACACGCCAATTCCAAAACTTCATTAGTCGGATTTTTATGCATTTGCACGTCTATTACGGCATGGTCGATTGCCGCTTCGTATGCTAAGAAACCGTTGCTTGTCGCAAAATGAATATCATTCCAATTCAACATAACTAAGTTAGTTGCATATTCGTAAGTGAACATCAAGTTTAACGGATTAAATGAATTCTTACTTTCACTCACTAACTTACGAATCTGTTCTTCGGTTATTTTATTAGTTGGGAATCCCATTTATTTTACCTCCTACCTTGAATAGCTGATGAACTATTTGACCTTTATTATTAAGAATATACTCAAAAATTCCTGCTTTATCATTTACTCCACCGCTAACTTGCAGTAGGGTTTTGCCTTTACTCAAACTGTAAACTGTTCCCTTAGCAAGTTGATCTTTTGAAAGGTAACTTGCAGCACGATGATAGGAGTCTCCCTTCAAGCCACTACCCACGCGCTCTGCATCTAGTATTTTGCTAACAGTATGAGTTTTATGAATACCTTTATAGACTTGCCCACCAATAATACTTCCAGCAATTCCGCCGATTAAGGAACCAGTTTCATAACTTCCTCCCAATGCTTCGCTGATGTATCCCCCTGCAACAGAACCAACTCCTTGCCCTATCCTGCTCGCAGCAATCCCAGCCCCAAGGCCCGTTGCGCATAAAACCGCTCCAGCAACTATGTTAATTCCGGCTTGAATTTGGCTTGCTGTTTTGGCATCTATAAATCCAACATCGGCCATTATCCCTGTGCTAACGACGATGCTCCGCCCACAATTAGACTAACACCGAGTGCTTGTGTACCAGGAATAAAGCACAAAGCTACCCCTAATGCAATTGTGCCAAGCTCTACCCAATTGTCTTTAAACCATCCGCCAATCTCTTTCCAAAACATCCCACTTGGGTCAATATACCTAATCGGATTATTCGCACAATACGCATACCAGTTATACCCGTCATGCGCACTATCCTCGGATACGAACCGCCCTATACTCGGGTCATAATACCTCGCACGTAGGTATATGTATCCCGTTTCTATGTCAAGGTACTCGCCGCAGTAGCGATAGGGGTTTTTGTCATACATGCGGAAACCGTCTGCCAACCCTGCGGCATCATCACCGGCTCTGCCCATGGGGGTTTGCATCATGTTGCCACACATTTGCCGTGCAACAGGGGGCATACCAAACGGGTCGTGGTCGTAGCTGGCTACCATTCCAAATACTTTTTCGATTTCGCCGTCTGGGTCGGCTTGATGTAGCGGCTCAAACATGCCTACTATTGCGGTAACATCGCCGTGGGCATCGTAAATGTATGTACCGTAGGTGGATTCTATTAGTTTCAATCCATGCAGGTATTTTACAGTAGTTGTTTCTGTAACCTGAACAAATTCTTGCTCTGTCGGTCCGCCGTCTATGGGTTCGGTTTCTTCTACAATATAATATGTTCTTTTGACTTTGTCAACCTGTATTTCATCACCTACCCAAATATGGGTTGTAGTGGTAATGTCCGGATACTCCTCAATTATAGGCGGGTCGTTGGATATTGACATCATCATAACAGTAACCGACTTGCTCTTGCGCTGGTTATTAGGGTAGTAGGTGTATTCGGCAGTTGTTGTGCCGTCCCGTCCGTCATACGGTTTAAAAGGTCGAAGTCTTGGGTTACGGTGGTTGTAACAGTGTCGCCGCCTTCAACGCAATAACTAAGCTTAACAGGGAAACATTATTTTTTTGCTTATTTTTCGTCCAAACCACCTGAAATCTTCCAGTGAGCTGTGAGGACAGAGGTTCTCAGACTGGAGGAGAAAAAACATGACCAACATTACTGGATTAACTTATGAAACGAAACCTATTTCACATGAACAATTACAGCGTGAAGTGGATTATGCAAGAGCACAGCG
>JAAZFD010000220.1 GCA_012511925.1 Clostridiales bacterium | reverse complement strand
GATTCTATTTCGCAAGTGATAGAAAGCTCAGACATTATAATTCTTGCTATCAAGCCACAGGTAATTGAATCCGTTCTTAACGAGCTAAAGGGCAAGAAGCTGAAGGTTATTTCAATCGTGGCAGGGAAAACAACAGCTTACATACAGGGCATTTTGGGAAGTGATAGCGAGGTAGTGCGTGTTATGCCCAACATTAACGCATTTGTGGGGGCGGCAACCTCTGCTTATGTTCCAACCGAAAATGCAAGCAATGAGCTATGCAACGAAACGGTGAAAATTTTTAACACCATAGGCAGTATAGTCCGTTTGCAGGAAAAGCAGTTTTCAGCGTTTACGGCGATTTGCGGTTCTGCTCCTGCATTTACGTATATGTATATCGATGCGCTTGCAAAAGCGGCAGTAAAGGGCGGTTTACCGAGAGATGTTGCGCAAAATTTAGCCGCTGATATGGTAAAGGGTAGCGCAAAGATGGTTTTATAATCTAAGGTTCATCCAATCGAATTAGCCGACAGGGTATGCTCGCCTGAGGGTACTACAATCAATGGTGTGCTTTCTTTGCAGCAAAACGGTTTTGAGGCGGCGGTTGCCGATGCGGTTCAGGCGGTTATTGATAGGGATAGGGAACTGGGAAAATAGCACGAGGAACGAGGGCACGTTTACTTTTCTTGAAGAAAAGTAACAAAAGAACAAGGTTACAAGCAAACTGAAGTTGTTAAAATATTTGTAGGGCTCGCAACCGCCCACCTTTATACGGGTAAATTCAGCGTTTACATTCACAACCCTCTGTTAATATCGTTTTTGGCGGACGGGCAATGCCCGCCCCTACACATAGGAATCCACTTAAAGACAAGGTAATAGTATCAAAGGAATGCGGTTAGCGTTGCGTGCTTGATTTTGCCTTTTGATTTTTGCTTTTTGCATTCGAATAGTTTTGCTACCAAAACTATTCATTCAGTCCCTTAAACCCAAACCCAAACGCCTCATCAAACGAATTTATTATCACCAAAGCCTTATCATCAATCCTACGCACAACCTCTCTAACCTTATATGTTTGAGATTTTGAGCAGGCACAAACCAACACTTGCTTTTCAAGCCCCGAATACGCACCCTTGCCCGTCATCTGCGTAACTCCCCTGCCCACAACATTTGTTATTTCCTTTGAAATCTCTGCACCCTTTTCGGTGATAATCATCAAGCTCTTGCCCGAGCTTACACCGTACATGATTTTGTCAATTACAATGGTTGAAGTAACCGTCATAACAAGACCCTGCAACACAGCGTCAATTCTTCCGAAAACTAAACCGCCCAAAGAGATTATAACACCATCTATTATGAGCGTAATTTGCCCTATCGAAATATGCGAGCGTTTTTTTCGAATGGATAGAATGATAAAGTCCGTTCCGCCCGTTGACGAGCCACGCATATAAATTAGCGCCAAGCCTATTCCTAAGAAAGCTCCGCCGAAAAGTGCCGCCATTAGTGGGTCGCCGCTGTATTGGGTTAGATGCGGAAAAACAAAGTCGAGCAAAACCGCAACAATTACCATGGTTTTTACGGACTTAATAAAGAACCTCTTGCCCAGAACCTTGTAACTGAACAACGCAATCGGAATATTTAAAACAAGCGTTATAATACCTATGGGTACGCTTTTCAAATAATGGTTTATTAGAATCGCCAAGCCTGTGATTCCCCCCGGTGCGAACTCTGCCGCTTTGGCAAACAGATACACACCAGCGGCATAAATTGCACCGCCAAGAATATCAAACAGAATATCCAGCGCGAGCTCTTTTTTGTTTATTGACTTAATTGCTTTATTCAATTTCTCCCAGCCCTTTCATTTTCCTCTACTTATATGTTTAATAGTGGCTTTAATGACTAATAATATAATGCAATGGCTGTAATTGTCAAGGAGGCGAAAGATAAAGATTTATCTCCGTTTATCGACAATATATTGTTTCAACATATTGACATTTTGTTTTTTGGATGGTACAATAAAATTACTTTACAAGGAATCAGTAGAGTAGGCGTTGTGCGTTAAGTGTCAATTTGAATGGATTATTCTTTTGAACGAAAGGGAGAGTCCCTGCGGTGCAACGAGCCGAATCCGCTACTGCATTAAAGCGTTCAAAACGAACTTTAATGTAGTACAAATACATTGAAGTAAGGAGTTTTTTATGTTTGAACGTATTAAACATTCATCGCAAATTCAGCGCATAACTATATGTGCTATGCTCATCGCACTCGGGGTTGTGCTAAAAGGTGTACTATCTGTTTCATTTCCCATTACCTCGCTTGGCGTAAAATCTATGAATATCGGCTTTGGAATGTTGCCCATTCTGTTGATTTGCGTACTTTATGGTCCGCTGTATGGCTGTGCAGGTGCGCTTTCGTGGGATGTTATTTCCGCATTCGTGTTCCCTATGGGAGGGTTTCAACCTTGGTTTTCGATTTCCGCAGCGTTATTCGGACTGATTACGGGAATGTTTTTCATAAAAACACCGTCTGAAAAATACACTACGCTACGAATATTCACCGCTTGTGCAGTGGGTCAAATCGCCTATTCTGTGATATTCAATACATTTTTGCTGATTTGGCTATTTAATTTGCCTGCTAAGCCGCTATTCATAGCAAGATCGCTTGAAAATCTGATTATGATTCCGCTAAACACGCTGATTCTTTCTTTAATCATAAACAAGCTAAAGGTTATAGATTGATGGATTGTGCCTTTATTGATTCCATAAGGTCGCAAATCCCCGACATAACCGAAATTCAAGCCTATCGCTTTGAGAGGTATTTTGAGTTGCTTATACAATGGAACGAAAAAGTTAACCTAACCACGATTACCGAACAAGAAGAAGTAATTCAAAAGCATTTTTTAGATAGCCTGTTGCCGCAAGACTTGATTCCTAAGAACGCTAAGGTGGTAGATGTGGGCACAGGAGCAGGCTTTCCTGCTGTTCCGTTGATGATTATGAGAAGCGATATTAGCGTAACAATGGTTGATTCTCTAAACAAGCGAACAGTGTTTTTGAGCGAGCTGATGAACGCATTACAGCTTGAAAATTCATACGAAATAATCCACGCAAGGGCGGAGGATATAGGGCAGAACCCAAGATATCGAGAAAAATTCGACATCGCCCTAACTCGAGCAGTAGCGAATACAAGCACTTTGTTGGAGTGGACAATCCCCCTGTTAAAGGTTGGCGGAAGTTCGCTTATGTATAAGGCTTCAAGTGCTAATGACGAGTTATTTGCCGCAAAAAATGCACTCGAAAAATTAAAATCGAGTGCAACCATTTATTCATACGAGGTTGAATGGGGAGAACGCGCTGTAATCTCTGCTAAAAAGCTACAGCCTACGCAGAAGCAATTCCCACGAAAAAGCGGAACGGCAAAAAAATCACCGCTGTAATTTTTTGAACACGAAAGTCGGGCGAACACAAGAGTCGCTGCTACTGTCGCAATAGTTCATGCGAGCGAACACAAGCCCCTACATTTTTTGTACGAACATCTCCCCTATATGCTATAGGTTTGCGGGAAGTCTAAAATCACCGTTATTTTTCTTCTTGTGCCTCTATGCTTTGTTGTACTTCTGCTACCTCTGCTACCTCTGGCATAGCTAAACTATGAGCTATTGCAAACACAAACGGCACAACTATTGTAATCGGAAAAAACGCTTCCGTCCAAGGGAACTCATTCAACAAGCTGAACATATACGCTCCCAAATTGATTACTGCAAAGATATATAGCGCCAAAGATATAACCG
>JAAZFD010000219.1 GCA_012511925.1 Clostridiales bacterium | reverse complement strand
GGTAGGCATTCACCGATTTTCGGAAAGGACTGCATAAAAACATTTGAACGTGCATTGATTGTTGATGAGTCCACTTGGAAAGAGCCTAAGAACTCATATTATAAGTTCCAAGACTCAGAGGAATTCGTTGAGGGAATACTCGAAGAGTTTGGAATCAAAGAAAACAGCTTCTCACATATCGTAAACGGTCATATTCCCGTTAAAGCGAAGGCGGATGAAAATCCATGCCATGCAAACGGCAGGCTGATTATTATAGACGGCGGCTTCTGCAAGGCGTATCAAAAAACAACAGGAATAGCAGGCTATACGATGTTCTTTACTTCTATGGCTTTGAGGATTGCATCGCATGAGCCGTACACCGCAACAAATGATGAGGAAATGTTAGACAGCGAAATAAACTCGACAGTAGTAATCGAGGATAAAGCGCCTTCACGCATTATGATTGGCGATACCGATATTGGCAGAGAGCTAAAGGGTCAAATTGAAGTGCTACACGATTTGCTTATAGCGTATCGTAGCGGCAGAATAAAGGAACAAAAAAACGGATAAATAAAATTGGGGTAGTGAAAGCTACCCCCAATAAATTTACGAAAAGTTAGGCAATATCAAAAGCACAATAACTGTATATAAAGCGCCTACAAGCATAATACCAGCAAGAATAAAGCCCATTACACGCGCAAAATGTTTTCTCATTTATTTCCCCTCCAATATTAAAAGCATATTTACAATCATATTATATAAAAAATAAAACCAAATGTAAAGCGTAGAATCAAATTCTATTCGGGTATTACATTTTTTTACTTAATATAAGTTGATATTATATAATTCAAATGATATAATTATTTTGTGCACTCTCATTTATGGGAGAGATTTTCTACACATCAAAAGGGGGAGGAATACTATGAATAAAAACATTCAAGGCATTATTGCTTATGCATTAGCTTTATTGCTAACGCTTTCAAGTCTATACGGTACTGTTTTTGCAGCGAAAACACTCATAGACAATGGCAACCAAGCAAGCATACGCAGGCAAGAATTTTTGAGCAACTGCAAGGGTGGGGCAGATGACAATGAAATTGTTACGATAATGGTTGAGCTTGCAGACGAGCCTGCATTAAAGGTTGCAGGCAGATTAAAATCCACAAGCATTTCCTATCAGAAAGAGCTATTATCAAAGCAACTAACAGCACAAAAAACACTAGAGAAGAAGTTAAACGCAAAAATTACTCCTATTTATAACTATTCGCTTCTGTTTAACGGTTTTGCTTTCACAGGCAAGGCTGGATTGATTACTAAAATAAACTCAATAGAAGGCATGAAGGCTTTCAGAGCACCAACCTACGAGGCTCCAAAGCCGAATATGCACGCAAGCAGCGGCTTAGTAAACGCTGACGCCGCATGGGAATTGGGCTATACAGGAGAGGGTACAACGATTGCGATACTTGATACGGGCATAATGCTAACCCACGAAGCGTTTTCGGTAATGCCGGATTCCGAAACACTAAAGTTGACAAAAGCCGAACTAACTAAAATTCTTAACGAATACGGCGAGTTCATGCACGCAGGAAACGAAACAGACAAGCTATACAAAACAGATAAAATTCCTTTCGGATGGGATTATCAATACGAAAGCTATGACCCCAAGCATACCGCCAGCGACCACGGAACGCACGTAGCAGGTATAGCCGCAGGAAACAATGGCAACGGCTTCAAGGGCGTAGCATTTGATGCTCAATTACTTGTTATGCAGGTGTTCACAGCAGAGGGCGGCACAGCATGGGAAAAGGTAATGGCGGCATTAGAGGATTGCGCATACTTAGGCGTTGATTCAATAAACATGAGCTTAGGCTCGGGCGCAGGCTTTTCAACCTACTTCAACGATTCATTCGATAAGATATTCGAAACGCTTATCAACGCAGGAATAAATGTTGCGGCTTCAGCCGGTAATGAGGGCACAGTAGCAGACGGTAACGCATGGGATGGCTATCAGTTAGCTTCAAACCCCGATTACGGCACAGTAGGCTCGCCTTCAACATATTCACTTCCTTTGAGCGTTGCATCCTCGGATAATGCGATGGTTTCAGCGGCTTCAATTATATGTGAAGATTTACATTTCGGCTATATTGACCCGCTTGTGGGAACGGACAATGACTTTTCAACCCTAAATGGAGAATACGATTTTGTTTACTGCGGAATAGGTGAGCCGACTGACTTTGATGGTAAGGATGTAACAGGTAAAATTGCACTAATCGAGCGTGGAAAGATTACGTTCACCGATAAGGCCAAAAACGCAACAAACGCAGGTGCAGTTGGTGTAGTTATATTCAACAATGAAGAGGGAATATTGCTAATGGCGGTAGAATCCACTATTCCTGTAGTATCAATACTGCAACAATGGGGGCAGGCTTTAGTAGAAAAGGCAGATGAAAACGGCTATGGCAAGCTAAAGGTCGAAAGCAAACAATATGTAGATATGACTCAAGCAAATGTTATCTCTACATTCTCAAGCAGAGGACCAACAGCAGATTTGCTAATAAAGCCCGAAATTACAGCACCGGGCGGCACAATAAACTCCGCAATAGGTTTTGAAAATAGCGACTCCTACGCAACATGGGACGGCACTTCGATGTCATCACCACATATTGCAGGCGCTATGGCTATCGTAAACAAATATGTTAAGGATAAGCTACCAGACCTATCCCCCAAAGAGCGTTCTTTGGTTGTGAATGCGATTATAATGAGCACCGCAACTCCGCTTAACGGCGAAAATGTTCGTGAGCAGGGCGCAGGATTGTTGAACCTCGCAGGTGCAACGATTACAAATGCTTATCTGTCGGTAAAGGATTGCGACCGTCCTAAACTCGAGCTTGGCGAAAATGATTTGGGCGAATGGACTTTCTCTGTTACAATCAACAACTTTGGCGATGAAGCAATCACATACAATGTCAATGCGATAGCGCTTGCAGATAAGCCCGTTGTAATAGGCGAATATGACGGCAAGGAAATATTAGCGACAGACAATCAATCAAACGATGTAACCGCCGATTGCGACATAGTTGCCCCCGAAACCGTTACGGTTGAAGCAGGCAAAAGCAAGACGGTTGAAATAAAGATTACTGCTAAAAAAGCATTGTTGGATTATTATAAAAAGAATTTCCCCTCAGGCTCATACCTTGAAGGCTTTGTTCAGTTTATACCTGTTGAATATTTTGACGGTACATTGGATGCAACTCTTTCAGTTCCTTACTTAGGCTTTGTTGGCGATTGGGATTACGCTTCAATGCTCGACCGTGGCTATTACTGGCAAGCTGCAACAGGTGAAATGAACTGGAACAGCGGCGCAGGAATCGATTACAACTATATCGGAAGCGATAAGGGTAGGGGAATTGGCATTGGCTTGAATCCATACGTTGAAAGCATGGAGGGTGTTAAATTCAATCCCGATTGGGGTGCGATTTCACCGAATGGAGACGGAGTTCAAGATTATGTTGACTATGTTTCATTCACATTGCTTAGAAACGCAAGAATGGTTTACCTAAAAGCTGAAATAGACGGCGAAGAGCAGATTATCTACGAATCCAACGAGCGCACATGGCGAAAGGACTATATTACGCTATCGGGCTATACATATTGCGATTTCTCCTTTGATTTCTCGGGCGAAAATATGGAAGAAGGCGAAACGGCAAACCTCATACTTGAAACTTGGTTAGACCATGAGGATTACCAACCGCAAAACAACGAATCGGGCAGGTGGGTAACTCCTATAACTTACGACACAACTGCACCAGTCGTTACGATTGGCGACAAAACAATAAATGTTCAAGACAAGCACTATGTTGCGTACGTAGGTGTCTATTCGGATAATGAGTTCAAAAACCTAAATTCCGAGGATAGCGCAATAGGCGTTTTCGAGCAGGAACGCAACAAGGTTACAACAGTAAATGGTTATAGTGGTGTAGTATATGTTTTCTGTGCAGACTATGCAGGCAACGGTCAAGGCTACAAGGTGGATTTCGACAAAAACAAAGTAACTCCCATCGAGGGCAACCCATTTGTTGAGATAATCGACGAGAGAGAAATAGTTTGGCAGGAAACATGGGAAAACGAAAGCACATACGAGGATTGGGAAACCGTTGATGCCGATAAAGACGGCTTTGAATGGGGAGTTTACAATGTTGCAGACGAAGCGCACAAGGGCTCAAACTGGGCTGGCTCTGCATCATTCGATAACGATTCAGAAACAGCACTTACCCCAGATAACTGGCTAATAAGCAAACCAATTAAAATCGAGGATGATGGCGGCACGTATTCAATAGAGTTCTATATGTCAACTCTCGATTATGACGAGGCATTTGAGTTCTTAATCGGCTTAGAGGGCGATGATTACAAGGATTTCAAGGCAACTGTAACCGAAAAACCCTTTACGAACTCCGAATACACCAAGTATAGCATCGATTTATCCGAGTATGTTGGCAAAACGATACGCTTTGCATGGAGACATTATGATTGCACAGATGGCTTCTTCCTAAAGCTTGATACAATAACGATTTACAAATTGCCCGCCACAACCTCGCCTTACGGCAGTTTGCTATTTGGTGATAGTTTTGAAAAGTACCCATCTGGATGGACTTTCGTTGATGCAGATGGAGACGGCTATAATTGGGACCAAACACAAGACCTAACCGCATATCATGGCAAGGGAGTTTTGTATTCACAATCATACGAGAACGATTTAGGAGCGCTAACTCCCGATAACTGGATTATCTCCCCCGATATTGCAATACCCGAGGAATCCTTGTCTGTCGTATTAAAATACTTCGTAGGTGCAGCGGATAAGAGCTATTTCAAAGAAAACTATGGTGTTTATGTTGGCAGCGGAACGGATTTATCCACCTATAAGAGAGTTTTTGTAGAAAGATTAGCTGACGGCGAATGGGCAGAACGCATAATTAACCTAACGGAATTTGCAGGCGAAACCGTAAACATCGCATTCCGCCATTATGAGTCATCTGACCAATACATAATGATGATTGATGATTTAGAGCTTTTCTATAACGATGAAACGCAACACTTTACCGTTTCATACTTTGTAGGCGAGGAGCTATACACAACCCAAGAATATGCAGTTGGTGAAGCGATAGTTCCTCCTACAGACCCTGAATCACCTTACGAGGGGCAGACTTTCCATTCATGGGAAGGTTTACCGCAAACAATGCCCCAAAGAAACATTGAAGTTTTTGCTAAATTCCAGTTGCTTACCTATGAAGTACAATTTGTAGATGGAGTAGATGGCAAGGTTATCAGAACTACAACGGTGGGTTATGGAACGATAATTAAGAACTTCCCGTTTCCGCCAGAGCATAGCGGATATAAGTTTGTAGGCTGGGATTACGATAAAACACCTATCGTAGAAAACACGATAATCACTGCAATTTATGAGATTGGTAATCCCGAGCTTGGCGATATAAATAAAGACGGCAAGATAGATGCAGGGGATGCTGTGCTTGTGTTGCGCCATGCCGCTTCACTACTCACACTTACCGAAAGTCAGCTTGAGATTGCAGACTTCAACCAAGATGATGTGGTAAACACAGGCGATGCAACAAGTATTTTGATTCACATTAGCTAAATTAGCTTTGAAAATGGGGGTGGGAAACCGCCCCAAAACGAAAAGCCGCTCGACTTGAGCGGCTTTTTGTTCCCTAGGATTAACCGAGTATCTTTTTTAAATCCTCTTCAGGAGTGCTAATAGGTGTAATTGCATAGTTCTCAACCAAGAAATTCAACACATTAGGCGATATAAACGCAGGCAGTGTTGGCCCTAAGTAAATATTCTTGATGCCAAGGTATAGTAGGGTTAGCAGTATGCAAACAGCCTTTTGCTCGTACCATGAAAGAACAAGTGTTAATGGCAGGTCATTCACACCACACTCAAAGGCTTCTGCCAAAGCCACTGCAACACGAATTGCGCTGTATGCATCGTTGCATTGACCCATATCCATGATTCTGGGTAGTCCGCCAATAGTGCCTACATCAAGGTCGTTGAAGCGATATTTACCGCAAGCAAGAGTTAAAATAACCGTATCCTTTGGCGATTTTTGAACAAATTCTGTGTAGTAGTTTCTGCCTGGTTTTGCACCGTCGCAACCGCCAACCAAAAAGAAATGTGAAATCGCACCCTGCTTCACAGCATCTATTACTGTGTCGGCAACTGATAGTACAGTTCCATGTCCAAAGCCTGTTGTTACAGTTTTTCCGCCATTTATGCCCGTAAGCTCTTTATCACTTTCATATCCGTCAAGCTCTAACGCCTTGTTGATAACAGGCGTGAAGTCCTTATCCACGCCAATGTGAACCAATTCAGGGTAGGAAACAACCTCTGTTGTGAAAACTCTGTCTGCATAAGAAGGCTTAACAGGCATCAAGCAGTTTGTTGTGAACAGTACAGCACCAGGGATATTATCAAATTCCTTTTGCTGATTCTGCCAAGCTGTTCCGAAATTTCCTTTAAGATGGGGGTATTCTTTTAGCTTCGGGTAAGCGTGAGCAGGCAACATCTCGCCATGTGTGTAAATGTTTATGCCCTTGCCCTTTGTTTGCTCTAACAGCTTTTTAAGGTCTAACAGGTCATGCCCGGAAATCACGATAAACGGACCCTTTTCAATGGTTAAAGGAACGGTTGTGGGTGTGGGCGTGCCGAATGTTTCGGTGTTTGCCTTGTCAAGCAGCTCCATACAACGGAAGTTTACTTCGCCTGTCTTTAGAACCAAGGGGAGAAGCTTGTCAAAATCGTTCTCATAGCCGATTGCATTAAGTGCTTCGTAGAAAAAGCCGTTTACTACATCGTCTGAATAGCCAACTACCATTGCGTGATAAGCATAAGCGTCCATTCCACGCAAGCCGAATAGAATCAAGGATTTCAATGAGCGAATATCCTCGTTATCGTTCCATAAATCCTGCATATTGTAATCGCTTTCGCAAGTACAGCCAGTGCAACCACAACCGTATTTTCTCGCTTCAGCATGTACCTTGTCAATCAACTGCTGTAAGGTCAAGTCGTTAAAGCTAACGTTTGTAATGGTTGTAAAAAGACCAGACATAACAAGCTCATCTGTGCTTTTGTCTGTCTTTTTGCCCTGTGCAAGGTGCGCTAGGTTAATCATAGCACCTGTTAGTTCGTCTTGCAGGGTTGCTGTTGAAATTTGCTTACCGCATACCCCTGCTTTTCCCATGCAGCCTTTACCGCCTGCTGTCTGTTCGCATTGAAAACAAAACATTTTCGTATCCATAAGTCCTCCTAAATTTTTTATATTAGCCTAAAACGGCTTAAATAACTCAATCGATAATCGTTCCGTCTGTACGGATTGTAACCACTTGCCAAGGAATGAATTTTCCGCTGTCTTTAAGAGCGGTTTTTACTGCATGCTCAATACCCGAACAGCAAGGAACCTCCATACGCACAACCTTAACG
>JAAZFD010000218.1 GCA_012511925.1 Clostridiales bacterium | reverse complement strand
GCGGGTTCGGTTGCCGATGCTTTTACACTTTGTGAACGCTTTGAAGCTAAGCTCGAAATGTATAACGGTAGCTTGCGCAGGGCTGCTGTTTCATTAGCTCAAGATTGGAGAAGCGATAAGGTATTGCGCCAGCTACAAGCCATGCTGATAGCAGCAAATGAAGAAGAACTGCTTATGATTTCGGGAACAGGCGAAATAATTGATCCTGATGACGGCATAGCGGCAATTGGCTCGGGCGGGATGTTTGCGCTTTCTGCTGCAAAGGCTTTGATGCGCAATACGGATTTACAGGCAGACAAAATTGCTTTTGAAGCACTTACAATAGCTTCAGAGGTTTGTGTATATACCAACTCGAATATTACTGTGGAGGTGGTGTAATGTTAACTCCTAAAGAAATAGTTGAACAACTCGATAAGTATATAATCAGTCAAAACAAAGCTAAGCGCGCGGTGTCTATTGCACTAAGAAATAGATACCGTCGTTCTCTTTTGCCTGTTGAAATGCAAGAGGAAGTATATCCGAAAAACATTATTATGATGGGTCCTACAGGTGTAGGTAAAACCGAAATCGCACGCCGCTTAGCAAAGCTCGTTGAAGCGCCTTTTGTTAAGGTTGAGGCTACAAAGTTTACCGAAGTTGGCTATGTGGGCAGAGATGTTGATTCCATGATAAGGGATTTAATAGACGTTTCCGTTCGAATGACTAAAACCTTGAAGGCTCAAGCGGTACAAACGGTTGCAGAGTCCGCTGCCGAAAATAGAATACTCGATATTTTAATGGGGACACAAGAGGATAATTCTGATAAGGATTCAGATGGCTTAGGCTCTTTGCAGATGCTTTTAGGCGGATTTGTTCCAAGGAAATCTCAAGAACCCGAAAGAGAGGAAGAGAACACAAGCGAAGAAGAAACGCTTGCCGAGCGAGAGAGGCTGTTGCTTGATTTGCGTTCAGGAAAGCTGGACGATTCCTTAATAGAAGTCATTTTAGAGGACAACAGCAACAACATGAACGATGCTTTCTTTGCAATGGGCGTTGATGTGAACATGGGAGACCTTTTTGGTGGAATTCTACCCAAAAAGAAGAAAAAAAGAAAGATAAGAATTTCCGAAGCAAACCGCATTTTTGTTCAAGAAGAGATTGACAAATTGATTGATATGGACGAGGTTGTGCGTGATGCGATACAAAGAGCTGAACAAGAGGGTATAATATTCATAGATGAAGTGGATAAGATTGCCGCCACAAGCCGCTCTTCATCTGGTCCTGATGTTTCGAGAGAGGGCGTTCAGAGGGATATACTCCCCATAGTTGAGGGCAGTGCAGTCAGCACAAAGTATGGCATAGTTAAAACCGACCATATTTTGTTTATTGCGGCGGGTGCTTTCCACATGACGAAGGTATCAGACTTGATTCCCGAGTTGCAGGGGCGCTTCCCTATAAGGGTGCAGTTGGAAGCACTTTCCAAAGATGACTTTGTTCGCATATTGACACAACCGCAAAATGCGATTATAAAACAATATAGGGCCTTGCTTGCTACAGACAAGATAAACATTGATTTTACAGACGATGCAATACAACGCATAGCAAAATATGCCTTTGATTTTAACGAAAGCCACGAAAATATTGGGGCAAGGCGTTTACATACGATAATCGAAAACCTACTTGATGAGGTTTCGTTTGAAACAGGCGATAAAAAGGCAAATAATTTGCTTATCGATGCAAAGTACGTTGATGAGCATATAAGCGAAGATATAGCTGTAGATTTTCGCAGATATATAATTTAGTGTTTATAACGCTACAAAAATGTAATTGCTTTGCTTTTACACTAAAATTTGGAGGATTGTATGAAAAGGATATTGATTCTAACATTGCTGGTGCTGATTGTTTTTTCAGCATGTGCAGCGCCCATTGAATCTCATAGCCCTAATAACACGAATACCGACACAAATGTAACCGATGAACAGGTAAAATCTAATGAGGGTAAAGGAACAAGCGCACCTATAGTAACTATTGTACCTACCGAGGCGCCTACCCCCACACCTGTTCCCACCCCCTATCCCGAAGAATTGGTTGAGAACGCAAGCGGCTATGGGTTTACTTATGAAGAAAGCAACCCGCTTTATATCGAGCCAAACATCAATGGTGTTGTGCTTTCAGAGTTAGTAGCGGAATGCAACCTGCTTATCACAGGTGAAGTAGATGATTTTTATCGCGTTGAAGCGAATGGTATTGTGGGCTTTATCCCTAAAAAGTCTGTGGCAACTTCAAATGGTTACATAAACGCAACCGAAGTTAAGCTAAGAAAGGGAGCGGGTACAAGCACCGATATAGTCAAAGTAACAGAAGCAAACACAGAGCTTGTTATATTAGAAAAGACTGGCACTTGGTATAGCGTAGTTTTGAAAGATACCGAGCATTCTGTAGGCTATATGCATTCGGATTACGTATCATACATCGAGGGCTATGTAGTTAACGACGGCGTTAATGTGCGTGAAAGCCCCGATGAAAACTCTAAGAAAGTAACTCAGTTTTCAAGAGGCAGATGCGTATCGCTTTTAAGCGAGTACAATGGCTGGTACAAAATCGAAACCCCCGAGCATGTTGGGTATATAAGCTCAAAGTTTATTCAAGAAGCTCCTATTATAACGAAACTTGAGCGTCAAAGGGCGTATATCACCGAAACTGGCGTTCATGTCAGAGAGGGTGCTTCAACTGGCTTTGCTGTATTAGACAAGCTACACAAGTATTCGCCAATATACATTACAGGCGAGGCTGACGAATGGTATCGCATAGAGTACACAAACGATAAGGAAGAAAAGGTAGAGGCATTTATAGTTAAGGTTTTTGTTGAACTTGGAAAGCCTACCGTTTATGTTACCGGACAAGATGTAAACCTACGCTCTGGTCCTGGAACTGGCTACGACCTATTAACTAAGGTTAGGTTGAATAGCGAGTTTATAATAACAGGCAGAGTAGACGATTGGTACAAGGGCGAGATATGCGGAAATGTAGGCTATATTCTTGGCGACTATTTAGATACCAAGCCAACAGGCAATGGCAAGACCGATAAGGAGTTTTCCGATGACGAGGTTTACCTTGCCGCAAAGGTGGTTTACCTTGAAGCTAAGGGCAAGGGAAGCGACGCATACAGGGCTGTTGCGAATGTTATTTACAACAGGGTTAAAAGCAGAAAGTTCCCCGATTCGATTTCTGATGTAGTTTTTCAGCGGAGCCAGTTTTCAGTTACGAATCACTCAAACTTCAAATCGATAAAGCCTACCACTCAAGCGCTAAACGCAACACGCGAGGTGCTAAACGGAGGGCTTAGACCATTACCGTTCAATGTGTTGTTCTTCCACGCGACATATTTGGGTACTAATTGGGGCGGCGACAAGGATCTTTATAAGATTATCGGCGGTAACGCATTCTTTAGATATGTAGGGTAACGAAAAGCAATAATTGATTCGCTTTTCTAAAAAACAAAGGCACGGGATGTGCCTTTGTTGCTGTTTTTGGGTTTTGGGTTTAGTCTTTTATCCAAGTGTAATTGTCATCAACTGTATAGTTTACATCGGAAAGTTCGAGAGTTTGTGTTTCCGCAGAGAACTTTAACGTTAACTCAGCTTCGGCAAATACCCAATAGTTTTCAAACTCGAGTAAGTATATTAGCCGTAGCTCGCCATTCTCTGCATTGATTGCGGTTATGTTATTATCGCCCACTGTGAACTCGTTTGTTTTTGTATAGCTTTCAAAATCTACACCGCTTAAAGTTTTGAAGCCTTCCTCATCTATTTCTAACACTTTGCTTTCTCCGCCTAACGCACAAGTGATTTCGATTTGCTTGTCTGTTAGCCACTTGCGTGGGAACAGTGCATTTAGATTCTCATAATCAAACGGAAAAGCAATCTCAGTCAGCTTATCGTCTGAATAGTAGGCACAATGAGCATAAAAGTTTGCATTACCCTCTAAAACTATATAGATGAGCTTGCCGCCCTCTACATTGCAAACGGTAATCTGTGGGTTTGAATTATAGCTCGCATCTGAATGGTTTGTAAACTTTAACTCTGAATCGCCAATAACAAGCGTAGGTTCGTTGTAGGAATGTATTATTAGTTTGATTTCTTCTGTTGTGCCATCGCCGTCTAAGTCAAAATCCTTTGTGAACGAAAAATCACCCGTAGTTGCAGACTCAACCGGCTCTTGCGTGTTGAGCGAATCAGTTGGTTTTGGCGTGCTGTTGTTTTCAACAGGTGCAGTGCACCCTGCCATAAGTAGCAAGGCGAACGTAAGCAAAAAAGCGAATGTTTTACGCATATTTTCCTCCATAGTCTTTTTATTTATTATAATATCCCCCCAGATTGTCAAGGGGGAAAGAGTTATACTTTTCGATATAATATTAACCATCTGCTAAAATTTAATCCCTCCTTTCATGGTTTTATTAACCAATTACAGTCAGTAATTACTATATCATATAAAGTATAAACCAAAAAACATAAAATGGAAAGGGCGCAAATGTGAAACATTGTGTTATCTAATCCATAATCTACAAGATTTTTTCGTAAGCGTCCCAAATATAGTCGTACATATCTACTTTGCCTCTAAAATCGAATCCATAGGTTTTGTATAGCCTTTTTGCGACTTTATTCTTGCTGCATACAAGCAGAACAGCCGAATCATGCCCTAGCTCTTTGATTTTTGCTATTGCATGGAACATCATCTTTTTCGCCAATCCCCTACCCTGCATATCTCTACGCACAGCCAATCTGCCCATGCCACAAGGATTTTTTACGACTTCGCTCCAAATTTCTGCACGAAGAAAATCGCTTTCCTTTTCGATAGAAATTGCAGCAACTATTTCTTTTCCGCTTTCTAAAACGAATGTTGAGTTTCTACTAATGTCATACTCGATAACTTCCATACTGGGATAATCTTTGCTCCACGTGCAACCAGTTGTGCCATATAGCGATTTATAAAGCTCGTTCATGGCTTCTTTGTCTTCCATCGTTGCCTCTCTAATGGGACTAAATTTGATTTTTAGTCTTCGAGAGCAATAAGGGGATGATTTAATGGTTGTGTGGTATGCGATACATTCCTCACATTTCCCATGACGAGAGCATGACATGGTGCAAGGGCAATCATTGTTGCTACCTCTACGAACAGGAATACTAATAATTATTTTAGTTTTTTCGGGGTTTTTGTAGTCTGTTTTAAGTAAAATAATTTTGGTTTTCCTATCATTTTCGTTGTTTTTTATTAGCCCATGCTCTGCTAAATAATTATCCAGCATTTTATATGTTTGGTGTATGTACTTTACCTCGCCTATATGCATACAATGCACGGATAGCCCTTGATTGTAGGTTTGCAATGTTATCTTGTCGTTCTTATCTTCACCTATTGCTGATTTTGCCAAACGAAAAACTTCGTCAGAAATAAATTCTGGTTGCCTCATAAGAAGTGTCCAACCTTTAATAAGGTTGTACTCCTTTTGGGGATTAGCGATAAGTAACGAAAATGGAGGCATCGCATAATCAAAATAACCGCTACAGGTGTTGGCTAAAAGTTTTATCGTTTTTGCAAGTTTTCGTAGCATCTTTTTCGCGCGTACATATTCGGGATTACTTATTGAGAGAAATCCGCCGCCTTCATATACCAAGTAAACTCCAACATCATCCTCGATTTCACGCGGGATTCCCGAAGGCTTATATCGTGCTTTATAGTCTTTAATAAAATTAAACATAATGTTCCTTTATATACTTTTACTTAGTATAGTATATACCTTGCCAAAACCGAATGTCAATGTATTCTCTTATTTTTCCTTCGAGCCATTCCCCCCCCTGAATTTTATATTTTCTAAGATTGATTGACGAAAAGAGGCAATAGTGATATTATGAAGGTATAATATGTACTTGGAGGGTAATAAAATGTCTAACAAAAAGAAACTTGGTTTCGCAACAAGACAGATACACGAAGGAAGTTTACATATCCCAGGGATTGCACCGCTTGCTACACCTATTTTTCAAACATCTACATTTGTTTTTGACAATACCGCACAAGGTGCAAAACGCTTTGCAGGTGAAGAGGAAGGTTATATTTATACGCGTTTAGGTAATCCGAATGCTGCACAGGTTGCTAAAAAGGTAGCCAGCTTAGAAAATGGTGAAGCAGGCTTGGTAGCTGCCTCGGGTATTGGCGCAATTACAACCGCAATATGGACTCTTGTAAAATCAGGCGACCATATATTGGCTGACGATACCTTGTATGGTTGCACATTTGCATTCCTAAAGCATGGTATTTCTCGTTTCGGTGTTGATGTAACATTCGTAGATTTTTCGAATCCTGATGCGATGAAAAAGGCTTTGCAAAAGAACACAAAGATAGTTTACTTTGAAACCCCTTGCAACCCCAGCTTAAAGCTAATCGATATTGAGAAAATTTCAAAGCAAGCACATGAGTACAACAAAGATATTACCGTTATGGTTGATAATACCTTCTGCACTCCATACTTGCAACGCCCCTTAGATTTGGGAGCGGATGTTGTTGTGCATAGTGCAACAAAGTATCTCAACGGTCATGGCGACGTTATTGCCGGCGTAATCGTAGGCTCAAAAGAATATATCACCGAATGTAATTTGTTCGGTATGAAAGACATGACTGGCGCAGTAATAGGGCCTTTCTAATCGTTCTTGATTTCTCGTGGGCTAAAAACCTTAGATATTCGAATGAAAAGGCATTGTGAAAACGCTATGATAGTAGCAAAGTATTTAGAAGCACACCCACTCGTTGAAACCGTTTACTATCCCGGTTTAGAGTCTCACCCACAATATGATGTCGCTAAAAAGCAAATGAGTGGATTCGGTGGAATGATTGCAGTAATTCTAAAGGCTTCAAGGGAAAAATCAGAGGAAATGCTAAACGCCTTCGAGCTTTGCTCTTTGGCAGTATCCTTGGGCGATGCAGAAACCTTGGTTGAGCATCCTGCTTCTATGACCCATAGCTGCTACACAGAGGAAGAGCTGTTGGCTTGCGGATTAAACCCTGCCATGATTAGATTCAGCATAGGTCTTGAAGAACCGGAAGATATTATCCAAGATATTGAGAACGCATTTAAGAAGGTTTTCGGATAATACTTAACACTAATAAAAAAAGTCTCGATTTTTCGGGACTTTTTGCTTGTTTATATAGTCTAAGCGGGCGAACACACAGGGAAAGCCCCTACTACCCGATAACCCGTTGTCAAAAAACCAAACAGTGTAACGCGCTTGTTTTGAATCAGCTTAACAAAGCGTTTTTTCTTATAGTAATACTAATACCTCATGCACTTTGCCATCATCTTTTAGCTCGATTATGCCTTGCTCTACTTCAATGCCGTCAACCACTACCCTACTGCTTCCGCTATTCTGATTAACGGAGATTTTATAAACAGCCGAAAGGTATTTATATTCGATGCTAAAATCATTCCAAGGCACATTAGGCGAAATTTTTAGCGTGTTACCCTTTTTTTCTAAGCCTAAAATACTTTCAACCGCCGCAATGTAAAGCCAAGCCGCCGAACCTGTGTACCATGTCCAACCTGCTCTTGATGCGTGTCTGCCATAAGCGTAAACATCGCCAGCCACAGCGTATGGTTCGCCCTTATATTTTAGCATTGAGGTTTTTCGAGCGGTATGGTTTATTGGGTTTATGAGCCTGAACTGACGAATGGCAAGCTCTCTATCCTTCAGTTTGCATGCCGCCATAATGCTCCAAGCCGCCGCATGAGTGTATTGACCGCCATTTTCACGCACACCTGGTAGGTATGCTTGAATGTAGCCAACGATTTTCTCATCGCCCTCCTTAATCTCGTTATATGGAGGACTAAGCAAAGCGATAACACCGTTTTCCTCGCTCATAAGCATTGAAACAGCCGATTTATATGCAGTTTCTGCTTTCTCTGCATCAGCAAACACTGAAAACACTTGCGGAATCATATCGATTAGCCCTTCTGTGTTTATATGTGAGCCTAAGGGTGTGCCATCGCCGAAAAATGCTCGCTTATACCATGCACCATCCCATGCGTGCTCCTCTACGGCAACTCTTAGCGTCTCCTTTATTTGCTCGAACTCTTGTAAGCGCTTATCATTGCGTTGCCTTGCTATAGGTGCAATACCGTCGATTACGATTTGCAGCATAAAGGCTAAAAATACGCTTTCTCCGCCGTCCCTGCCTACGTAATCCATTCCGTCATTCCAATCGCTTCCGCCCATTAGGGGTAAATTTCTTTCTCCTAAATCCAATGTTACCTCGATTGCTCGCATACAATGCTCGTAAAGGGATTCCGAATGGTTTGTATGCTCGGCAACAAAATATTTGTCGCTTTCGTGCTCTTTAAGCGGAACATCCTTCAAAAACGGAACTTTAGCATCATATATCGCATAATCGCCCGTTATTTCGCAATATTTTGCTGTTGCAAAGGGTAGAAAAAGCCTGTCATCGGTTATTCTTGTGCGAACTCCCTTTGAAGGTGTATGCCACCAGTGAAGTACATCGCCTGCTTCGAACTGCATTGCGGCAGAAAGCAATATTTGCCCCTTTGCTCGCATTGGGTTTGAGTGCAATAGCGACAATACATCCTGCAACTGGTCTCTGAAGCCGTATGCGCCGCCGCTTTGATAATAGCCTGTGCGCCCCATAAGTCGGCTTGCATACACCTGATAAAGAAGTCGGCGGTTCACCAACAAATCGAACTCGGGTTCAGGGGTTTTTACTATGATTTGGTTGAGCCTTACATCCCAATAATCGCTTATGCGGTGTAATAGCTGTTCAAAACCTATTGAACTTGTTTGTCTTGTAATCGCTTTTGCCGTTGTGTATTCGCCCTCACCAAGCATAAATACTAAATCCTGTCCCTCGCCCGATTTAACCCTAAATGAAACGCTAATACATGCTAAGCTGTTTCTGCCTGTTTGCTTAGAGATGCTTTCTAATGTCCAACCTTGATTTAGCATGGCTTCCCTGTCGGTTGAAAATTCTATTGTATGCTCGCCCTCAAAAGCTATAGCCGAATATCTACATTCATTCGATTTCGAGTTGAACATATAAATCGCATTTTCTTCAAAGCGTGGGGTTGCATCTGATGATAAATCATAATCCACCATGTAGAAGCAGGTTAAATGCCTTTCCCTGTTTTCGGGGTTTACAATGGAAATCTTGCTGTATTTAACGGGTTTATTATCATCTACCGCAATGGTTAGTGTTTGCTCTAAACCGCTGTTGCCCGAAGTAAACCTTGTAAAGCCGTAGCTATGGCGAACAAGCACCAATCCTTCTCCCTGTAATGCGCCATGTGTTAGCGTCCAAACCTCGCCTGTTTCATCATCTCTTATCAAAATAATCTCTGAAAGCGTATCACGAATGGGGTCGCAATACCAAGGTGTAAGTCTGTTTTCGTGGCTGTTGCCCTTCCATGTATAACCTCCGCCACATTCAGTTACAAGCGTTCCAAAGCCCTCGTTAGTTAATATGTTGCTCCATGGCATGGGGGTATTGTCGTCTTTTGAAAGAACCAAAATGTAGTCGCCTGTTTCCTCGTCAAAGCCGCCTAAGCCGTTATCAAATAATAGCTTTGGTCTTTGAATCGGTAGGGGTGCTGTATATTGCCCTTCTTTTTCAAACTGTTTTTTATGCATATCAACGAATGGCTCGATTTCGAATTGCCTGTCTAATGACCTGTTTGGGTCTATTATGATTAAAGCGCACATACAAAGCAGGTCAAAAATATCTTCGTTAATATCGTAGCCATGAATCACTCGAACCGAGTACGAATACATATCGTTTATTGAGTTTGTGGAAACGATATCCGCAATCTTCGAACGCACCTCGTTGGAGTATTCGTTTTCGTAATCGCCCACAATAGCAAGCTCAAAATTGCATCCCATTTTGGACATATACTCATGGAATTTAAGTAATGTTTTTAGCAATCTTAGCTGTGTTGTGTTCGAAATTTTCACCTGTACGAGCGGTAACACGTTTGAAATTCCGAATTTATATAGCTCCTCACGCCGCAAGCCCGATATGTTTAAATCGTTTGGCTTTTTGCGAATCCTTAATAG
>JAAZFD010000217.1 GCA_012511925.1 Clostridiales bacterium | reverse complement strand
CTATTCCAACAATCGTTAGAGTAATCGCATTATCGCTATTATATAAATCTAAAAAGTTTGAGCCGTTTATCGTGAAGTTATCTCCGTTTTTCACATAGAAATCATCGTTTAGGATTAACTTTAACTCATAACCTATTAGCTCATCAAATGAAACGGATTCAGAGCCTTTATCTATTCCCAAAGCCTTTAGCATATTGATGTTCACCCTATTGTATTCGTCTAAAACTAATACTAAATCAGTTTTTGAGGTGGGTAGCTCGCCGTAAATCAAATCATATCTGTTCTCTAAATACGATGCAATACCCTCGTTTGCCTTTTTTGGAAAACTAGAAAAGTTAATGCTATTATTTTTAACCGTTACGGCAGTATCGCCCTCTAATCGAAGTAAATTCATTCTTGCGCTTCGTGTAAGTGAAACACCGTCAATCAGACTTGCATCTAATGCCTTTATATAGTCGATGTACTCTTTTGTGAGCACATTCGTGTGAATAACCATGTTGTCTGTAGGGTCAAAAGGAAATATAACCTGTTCGCTTGGGAACGATTCCAAGTCTCCGCCGTTTCTCATTTCCCGCATTGCCATAATATCCATATCCATGGTGGCTCTTTGTATTATAATCGGGAAATTCGACAATGTACTCGTTTCAAAGTCATTGATTTGCTTATCAAAACCATTTGAAAGCGAAAGAATCAGCGCAATTCCTATTATTCCTATGCTTGAAGCGAAAGAGGTTAAAAACGTTCTCCACTTTTTTGTTATGATGTTTTTTCCCGAAAGTTTTAGCGCAGTAAAGAAGCTCATGCTCGTTTTTTTCAGCTTGTAGCTTTCCTCATGCTGTTCAAATTCCTTGGGGTTAGAATCCGCAACCACCTTTCCATCCGAAAAGCTAACTATCCTGTCTGCGTATTTCTCTGCAAGCTCCTTGTTGTGAGTAACCATTATTACGAGTTTGTCCTTAGCAACTTCCTTGATTAAATCTAAAATCTGCTCGCTTGTGTGTGTATCGAGGGCACCTGTTGGCTCGTCCGCAAGAATAATATCGGGGTCGTTTGCAAGCGCACGTGCAATCGCAACACGTTGCATTTGTCCACCAGATAATTGATTCGGCTTTTTGTGCAAGTGGTCTTTTAGCCCAACCTTTGTAAGTACTTCAATAGTCTTTTTGCGCTTAACTTTAGCAGGAACACCGCTTAGAGTCATTCCCATTTCAACATTATCAACAATGTTTAGGTGCGAAATCAGATTATAGCTTTGAAATACGAAGCCTATGCTGTTGTTTCTGTATGCGTCCCAATCCTTGTCTTTAAAGCGCTTTGTGGATTTTCCGTTGATTATTAAATCACCGGAAGCGCACCTGTCGAGTCCGCCAATAATGTTTAGAAAGGTAGTTTTTCCTGAGCCGCTTTGACCTAAGATTGCGACGAACTCGTTTTTACGAAAGTTTAGCGAAACATCATCAAGTGCAACTTGAGTGAAATCGCCAGTTGTGTAGCTTTTTGAAATATTTTTTAGTTGTAACATATAATTCCTCTTTTCAATTTTCGGTTTGTTTAAGTGGTTTTAGCAACATAATTAGGCTTGATGCGAATAAAGATGTTGCTGCGGCGATTATTAGCGGCAAGGTATGGTCGCCACTTGGAGAAATGATGTTGGCTACTATGGGAGTAATCAGCGAAGAAAAACCAAATCCCAACATAACGCAGCCATAGTTTAGTCCGCTATGCTTAGTGCCGTAGTAATCAGCAGTTAATGCAGGATATACACCGGCTGAACCTCCAAAAGACAACGCAACAGCACCAATGCACACCAAGAACAAGTAATCTTTGGCAAAAATAACTCCGATAGTCGCAAAAAGATTTATAAGAATGAAGCTTACGATTGCCCTCTTTCTTCCGATTATATCCGAAAGCCAAGAGAAGCCTAAACGCCCGCAAGCGCTTGCTATTCCTGTAATCATAACTCCCAAAACCGCTAAGTTTTCAGATAATCCTCTTTCAACCCCCAACGAAACGAACAAGGGGTTTAGTATGAAATAGGCAGGAAGCGTAAAGAACATCGCAAATGCAATCATATAAAATTGGCGAGTTTTTAGCATTTCTTTCGTTGTGTAGTTCTTTTGCTTTGATTTTTGCTCGTTTATGTTTTCGAGTTCAGAGGTTTTCGGATTTGTTATCAAAAACGAGCATGGCGCACAAATCAAAAAGAACATAATTCCTATAGCTATGAACGTAAACGGAACGCCCTTAGCAGCAATTAGTGCCTTTGTTACAGGTGCAAACAGCACCAACGAAAAACCGAATGAGCTTACCATCATTCCAGTTGCAAAGCCACGCTTTTTAGGAAACCATTTTTGAACAACTGCCACGGTTGTGGTATATACGATTCCAACTCCTAGACCGCCTATTATGCCGTAGGTTAGGTAAATCAATTCGGGTATTTTAATGGGAACGAATGCAGTTAGCACCATTCCGATGCAAATTAGCACGCTTCCGAAAAATACAACTTTTTTGGGTCCGAATTTGTCTTGCGCCCTACCCCCAACAATCAAACCAGCCACGTAGGCTGATAGCATTATTGACGAAGTGAGTGCGGCTCCTTCCCAATTATTAAAATGTAATTCTACTGGTGCTTTAAATATGCTCCACATATAAATTATGCCTGCGCATAACTGTATCAGCATCCCTGCAACCAAAACAATGTAGGGTTTGTTTAGTCTCTTGCTCATGTTCCCCTTTTCCTCAATCTTTTTCTTTGGAAATTATAACACATCGATATGGAGAAATAAAGTAAAAAGGGCAGAAAACCTGCCCGAAATTTCGCTCTGTGTTGATTGTTATTCTGTAGGCAAGGTGTTATCGTCTTTTTCCGATACATTGCTGCTAAGTTTTTTGTTTATATCAGAAGTGTTTTTGCAGATAAGAACGATGAATAGCAAGAACTCATACAACAGCCTTATTGCTACATTTCCTAATACGAGCGTGGCAATGAATATTAAAAACTTCATGCCTATAGAACCGCCCTCAACAAAAAGGAAGTTGTATAAAGATGTTAACAAAAGCGCACTTACAGCGATAGCGTACAGTGCTTTTAGCAAGCCTTCTACGAGAAGCACCTTAAAGTGTAAAAAATCATATAGCCAGCCAAGAAAACCAGTAAACTTTCCTTCGTTTTTCTTCGCCATGAATACGAAGAAAATTACCAAACCAGCATGATACCTAAAAGACCGATTATGGCATTACCAATCAGGAAATCAAATAATTTTGGGCCAGAACTATAGCTTGAACCAAAATCCCCTAATGCGAAAAATATACTCATAAAAACCTCCATATTTTAATGATGTAGTAACCAAAAAAAATCAGAGCGAATTAGCAAACAGCATTATGGTTACATTGAACTGTATGCGACATAGTTATTATACCATTCATAATAGATTTGTCAAGCTATTATAAAAAGAATATTTCGGATTGATGCTACTACTCATAATTATAAGCTTATCCAACCTGATACATAAGCACTGCCACCAAACTGCTTGCTTTATCCCACACAAGCTCGTTGAAATCCGAATCGTCGTGCGGAACAGAACCATTGCCAACGGGGGTTAGCTCTACACAAAATGCTCGCCGTAGAAAGTCGTGTCAGAACCAGTTTTCAAAGCCTGCGCCGTATGTTGCCGGGTCTTGCGTTACGCTCATGAGCTTATAGCCTGTAGCTTGAGCAATCGACTCTGCCATAGAGTTGCTTGCTTGAATTGCATCATTCGTGCCGCTGTCTGCCCAATAGATAACCTCGCCTTTTGAGTGGAACGATGCCGCAAGCAAAAAGTTGTTTTCTTGACACAAGCGCATCAAGGCTTGTACCTCTGGTTCGGTTGCCGGGGCAGTTCCCTTATACATTTCAGAGCTTGGAACGTTCGTGTTAGTTGCCTTGATATCCCAATAACATGGGTATTGCCTGTTTAAGTCAACACCGTTTATATTTGCTTTCCATTCCGAATAGCTGTTTTGAAGCATACGCATATTGCGCACTTTGGCAGGGTCTTTAGTGGAATCAACTCCGTTTAGCACAAGGTTCACTCCGTCAGGATTTACCATGGGAACGATATAAAGAGTTACGGAATCGAGCAGCTTTTTCACATCATAGCCGTTAAAATCGCCTGTTGTAGCGTAAGCACATGCGTACTCGTCAACCGTTTCCATAAGAAAAGAGCTTGTAATATATTCGCGCGCATGATGCGTTCCCGCTAAAACGATTTTCTTTTCGCCCTTGCCGAATTTTATTAGAACCAAATCACGACCCTCAACGGATTTCCCAATACTATCAAGTTGAATGAGGTCGCCATACATGGCTTTTAGAGCTTGACAATCCTCAAGCATTGTTTCATACGAATATGGTTGGTTGGGGTTCACAACGCTTTTGTATTCAATCTCGGGAGTAGAAGTTGAGCTTTGGGTTGCAGGCGCAGGGGATTGGGTTGCGTTTGGGGAATGCGTAACGCCATTACCTATTGGCGTGGGTGAGATAGCAGGTATTATGGGCGCTTTGTTGCAGGCGGAAAGAACGCCAATTATGAAAATTATTGTAGTTAAAAATATTGTTCTTTTCATGGGTATAGGATACAGGTTGAGGAGGGGGGTGTCAAATAGGCATGAGATAAGTCAAAAGGGATTTTTTCTCTTAACCCAAATAATAAAGCCTACCCCAATACCATTTAGTTTTAGGAGAAAAACGATACTCTTCCGCAGGGCCGCAATAGAATAACTGTGTACCTATTATTGACTCCCTAACTACCAAAACGTTCCCTGCTTTACCTAACTCACATAGTTCAGTGTATATGTCTTCCGCTTGTGGATGCCAATGATGATGTAGGCCTTTATTTATACCTATATATCTATCTGTTTCATCTAAAAATACGTCGCGTGTAAGATTTTTATTCAAATTCCACACTATACTGCCTTCTTCTGTTAGACTGATATCACCACGCAAACCTTCAGTTTTGCACAATTGGATATACAGCTCTTCAGTTGTGTTAGGTATAAACGCCATATTGCCCTCCTTGATGTAATAAATATTTAGCTCAAAACTGCTCCTTTAAAATTGAGACTTTGAATAATTCCATGCGCTCGCTTTCGGAATTGTAAGCTAAATAAGCATACACTGTGCAAACAACATACTGTTGCTAGAATATTGGTGCGGCTAAGAGGACTTGAACCTCCACGATTTTGCAATCACTAGAACCTGAATCTAGCGCGTCTGCCAATTCCGCCATAGCCGCAAAACTTAACATTAGGAATTATACCACAACAGTATCTAATAGACCACTATTTTTTATAAAAAAGATAAATTTATCGCCCCGTTCACCGAGGCGATAAATTGGTTACGCTTTTAATTAAGCTTCCAAGGTTGACTCGGCAACAGCAGCTTCAATACTTTCTTCGCTTTCATCGACATCGCCTTGATCTGGTGCTTTACGATTATCGATTATTGATACCACCAATGTGTCAAGCGGGTTTAGAATTTCAATGTTGGGATTTTTAGCAATTTCAAGGTCGCTAATTCTGATAGTATCTCCCACCTGTAACCCCTCAAGGTCAATTTCTATCGTATCAATAAGGTGTGCAGGAAGTGCCTTATATGAAATCTCAGATTGAGGATGTTGAATCATTCCCGGTACTCTTTCCCTGTTTACAAGTGCTATTCTCATTGTGCTTGTAATAACTTCGTTAGCAAGCAGAGTTTGAAAAGTAAGATGCTCAATAATTGCAGTTGCCGGTTTAAGAGAAACCTCTCTCAACAGCGCCAAATGCTTTTTGCCACCTATAACCAAATCAAGCTTGCTTCCGGGGGCGTTAGTTTTTAGGAAACGCAATACTTCTTCTTGAGGAATTTGAATACTCAATGACTCTTCAAGGTTTTTTCCGTACAAAACAGCAGGAATAATTCCTTCTCTTCTCAGTTGCTTAGGCTTTAGGTTGGTGTTTCTGTTTTCTGCTTTCAAAATAAACATATACATTCTCCTTTCTTTACTGCGATGCTCTTTGGCTACGCAGAAAAATGACAACCACTTTTTAAACATTATAACAGAATAATAAAATAATGCAAATCCTAGGCTCCTAAGGCAATATTGAATATAATCCTCGTAGTATGCGAAATTGTATGAATTTTCAAAAATATCTATTTATTCTGGTTTCTATATAATATGTACCCATAAATGCAACCAATTATTGCACCTGCAAGAGTAAACCAAACAACTGACATATGAACCCCTTTGATGAATATGATTTCGGAATAATAAAACTTTCGCCCCAATCTCTTGGGGCGAAATGGTGGATAGGGATGGATTCGAACCATCGAAGTCTGTGACGGCAGATTTACAGTCTGCTCCCTTTGGCCGCTCGGGAACCTATCCACAAATGGAGCTGGTGATAGGAGTCGAACCTACAACCTGATGATTACAAATCAACTGCTCTGCCATTGAGCTACACCAGCGAATAAGCTATTTAGTTGTGGTGCCTCAGAGTGGAATCGAACCACCGACACAGGGATTTTCAGTCCCTTGCTCTACCATCTGAGCTACCGAGGCAAGGAGTGCAGTGGCGACCCGGAGGGGGCTCGAACCCCTGACCTCCAGCGTGACAGGCTGGCATTCTAACCAACTGAACTACCGGGCCAT
>JAAZFD010000216.1 GCA_012511925.1 Clostridiales bacterium | reverse complement strand
TTATAGAAATCAGTGGCTTGATACTTGCTCAAATCGACAGAATCGTTTTCTACAGCAACTCCCTCGGCTTCTAGTAGTTGCGCCAGCATATTAACTCCGCCAAACGCAAAGGCAGAGGACAGACCTCCAAATCGGTTGACCACCCTATGACAGGGAATAGTACCAGTGTCGGGGTTCACATGCAAGGCAAAGCCTACAACACGCGCAAGTCGGTTGTTCCCTGCGAGCATAGCAACCTGCCCATAAGTTGCAACCTTACCGCTTGGGATTTGCTTAACAACATCATAGATTAGTTCAAAAGTATCAGCCATACTAATATTATATCACATATTTTTCACATGCGTAGTTGACACTTTCAAGGTCTAAATGTATAATTTAACTAATAGTAAATAGTGAGGGTATATGGAAACAATAGAACTTGAAAATCTTTTCCCTAATTGGAGTTCATTGACTGCAGAGCAGCAGCAGCTCTTGTTCAACTCGTGCAAGGATAAGAAGTACAAAAAGGGACAATTACTACATGGAGGGCTTGAAAGCTGTTTAGGGCTTCTACTCGTTAAAAGCGGTGTTTTGCGTGCATACATTATTTCTGAAACTGGCAAGGAAATTACACTATATCGCCTATTTCCAAAGGATATGTGTTTGTTTTCGGCTTCCTGCGTTATGAAAAACATTAGCTTTGAAATGCATATCGAGGCTTCAAAGGATTCAGAGGTTTGCATTATTCCCACAGATACATATCAAAAACTTGCCGATAACTCGATTGTTATAGCAAATTACATAAATGAGTTAATGGCTACAAGATTTTCTGACGTTATGTGGATTTTAGAGCAAACACTGTTCACGCGCTTTGATAGCAGGTTAGCATCCTTCTTAATTGAGGAAACGGGAATTGAAAACTCTAAAACTCTTACTATAACGCATGAAGAAATTGCAAAGCATATCGGCAGTGCGAGGGAAGTCGTTTCCAAAATGCTTAAATACTTTACTCATGAGGGTATCGTTGAGCTTTCAAGGGGTAAAATACATATTACTGATATGCAGAAGCTATACGGTTTAGTGCAATAAGCAATGTAAAGGAGGAGTGCTTACCTTGACCTATGCAGGTTATAATTTTTGTAGCTCTTATGTGCATTTAAAGTATATTGGCAGATAATTTAATAGGAAAGGAGCACAGCATTGAATACACTTAGCACTAAGCTAAAAGAAGTTCTGTTTTCGGTAACCCCAATAGTTTTAATCGTTTTAATTCTTCATTTTACAGGACTTGTCCAACTCGCATCACCAATTTTGATTAGGTTTGTCATAGGCTCGGCTCTCATAATAATTGGATTAGCAATTTTTCTTTCAGGTGTTGACCTTAGTATCTCACGAATAGGAAGCAATATAGGTAATTTCGTAGTTAAGAAAAACAAGATGTGGATTGTTATCGTTATTGGATTAATTTTGGGCTTTTTTATCAACTTTGCCGAACCCGATATTCAGATTTTAGGCAAACAAGTTCAAGATGTTACTGGTGGTCAACTTGGACAATATTTGTTAGTTGGAATTGTTTCTGTAGGAGTTGGTGCTTTAGTAAGCTTGGGACTTGTTCGTATCGTTCGCAGCATTGCATTGCACAAGCTATTACTTATCGTTTATGGAGTAATCTTAATATTTGCAATATTTTCTGAAAATACCATTATAGCGATTGCCTTTGATTCCTCGGGCGCCACTACAGGAGCAGTAACCGTGCCATTCTTATTAGCATTGGGTGCAGGTATTTCTTCCTTAAAAAAGGATTCTAAGGCTGCCGAAATTGATAGCTTTGGGCTTGTTGGGCTTGCTTCCGCGGGTGCGGTAGTTTCAGTTATAGTTGCAAGCGTTGTTTCAAATCTTACCATCGACCCTAATGTACCACAAAATGTTAATACAATTTTTGAAACGGCTTCGATATTAAAGCCTTTTATAGATAAGATACCCGCTGTACTAATCGAAGTAACATTAGCTATTGGACCGATGCTTGTTATTTATTTGGTATTTCAATGGTTGTTTTTCAAGCTTCCAAAGAAAACTTCAAGAAGAATATTATTCGGTCTGTTGTTTGCGTTTTTAGGTTTAATCGTATTTATGCTCGGAGTGCATGTAGGATTTTTGGATGTTGGCAGGCAGGTTGGTTCTGCTCTTGCTGATTTTGAAAGTAAATTTCTACTTATCACAGTTGCATTCGTTTTAGGTCTCGTTACGGTTCTTGCTGAGCCGGCTGTAAACGTTTTAACTCATAAAATAGAGGATGTAACTAGCGGATATATTAAGCGTCGTGTTGTGTCTATCGCTCTTTCATTAGGAGTTGGGCTTGCGGTAACACTTTCTATCATAAGAATTTTAGTTCCTGGGCTTCAGCTATGGCATTTTCTACTCCCAGGCTTTATAATTGCGTTGGGCTTAACATTCTTTGTTCCTCAATTGTTTGTCGGTATAGCATTTGATGCTGGCGGTGTAGCGACAGGTCCTATGACGGCTACATTCATATTTGCTTTTGCACAAGGTGCAGCAGATAAGATTCTGCACGCAAACATGGTTATTGACGGTATCGGAGTGATTGCAATGGTTGCAATGACACCCATAATCGCACTGCAAATTTTAGGTTTAATTTTTCAGATAAAAAATAAAAAGGAGCAAGTAAGTGAATAGTAAATTTGAGATGGTTTGTGTTATTGTTAACCACGGTCTTGGAAGCAAGGTGGTTAATATAGCCAAACATTATGGCGTTGTTAGCGGAAAGATTATGCACGGCATAGGAACTGCAAACAACAAGATTCTCGATTATTTGGGCTTATCAGATATTCGAAGAGAGGTTGTGTTTATGTTTGCAACTCCCGAGGTTTCAGCCGTAGCATTAGAAGGCTTAAATAAGGAGCTAAAATTTGCAAAACCTAACCACGGAATAGCGTATTCAGTACCTGTAACCGATATAATCGGTTCAAGGAAACTTTTACATACTAATAGCAATACTCAGACAGAAGGAGAAACTAATATGTATCAATCGATAATGGTTATCGTAGAAAAGGGTAGGGCAGAGGAAGTAATAGACGCCGCCGCTGCCGCTGGTTCAAAGGGTGGTACAATTATCAACGCAAGAGGTTCAGGAATTCATGAAACGAGCAAGGTTTTTGCTATGGAGATTGAACCCGAAAAAGAAATCGTTTTGATTCTTTCTGAATTTGATGCGACAGATGCGATTGTTGATTCGATTCGCAAGAATCTAAACATAGATGTGCCAGGTAACGGAGTAATTTACATTCAGCCTGTAAACAAAACCTACGGCATACTTAAGTAAATTTAAAGCACAAATAACAAAAATGAAAGATGACTCGTTTAAGTTTTATAAACTTCTATGAGTCATCTTTTATGTATTTTCGTTTTGAGTTTGAACTAGCCAAGGTAAGATTCAGCTACAAAGTAGATCAACCCTGTTTCAACTTAATAGAGTTGATAATCTTAAATATCGTTTCCCGGTTTTGGTTTGTTTTGTCAATGCACAAGAATCCGCAACTTTTTTCTGGCTGCAAATTATAAACCTCAATAATGTAACTAGTCTTTTCGGTTGTTCTCATTGCTATTACCTGTGCTGTTATACCATCTTTTTCATAGTAGTAGAACTCGATAACGTTTTCTACCATAATACTCTTCATTGACATAATTATTGCCATAACGACACATTGCTCTGTATCCCAGATGTTAAAATCGTCGGGCGTATAACTAAATATTAGTTCATTTAACTCTCTGATGTTCCTCGGATAACGTTTGCCTGTATGCTTAGTAAACAACGCATCTATTTCATCGGCAGACATTTCTGAATCGCCTGGCTCATCTGTAACAATATACATAAAGGTTTTATGGAGCAGTAGTACATGCTCATTTTCACCTAAGACATACATTGAGTTATTTTCCGAATCATCTTTGAGCATCATTTCCTTGGGTATTATAAGCGAGAAGTAATCATTTGATATCTCAAAACCATTTTCCACTGTAGAATTATCGTTTGAATAAGGGTATTCCTTAGCAAGCACATACAGACTTGCCGTATCGCCGTTGGTTTCGCGCGCCTCTGCTAGAACATTCATTTTCATAAGAATGCCGGGAACTGTCTTTATTGCTACAAATACTGCCGTTGCAATTAAAGCTACGCAAAGCGTTATCAAAACAATACCTAATGCACTGAGGCTCTTCTTGGCTTTGGGTGCATTATCTGTGATAGTATCAATAACTGCTTCCTGTTCGATTGTAGTAGGTTTTAACTCTTCCATTTATACCTCTGTTACATTATTTTCCAACCCATTAATATTATATAGCCTTACAAACTATTAAGCAATAGTAAAAAAATGCTGAAGTTATTGAGTGTATTTCATACTTCAGCAAAATATCCAAGAGTTCACTTAAACGTTGTGATTATAATAACCTCTTTATCAAATCTTCTCTGCTTTCGGGTGAAAGGTCGATAGGCGCAATATCGAAAACTGTTTTAGCACCAATTTCTCCACGATTTGATAGTCTGTATGCTGCTCTGGCAAAAGCAACCAATACATTGCCTGTAAATTCTGGGTTTGAATCTAAGTTCAGAGAATACTTTATCAAATGCTTGTTCTCGCCATCGCCCGTATGACCGCTTCTAATCACAAAACCACCATGCGGTAATCTGCTATGATTTTTTTCAAGCTCTTCTTGTGAAATAAAATGAACTGTCGTGTCATAATCGGCAAAATAGCTTGGCATATTCTTTATATCGGACTCGATTCTTTTTTTGTCCGCAGTAGGGGAGGCAACTACAAAGCATTCACGAGTATGCTTTTCGTGCGTTGTAAGCGTTGGATTCTTTCCGCAACAAGCTGCTTCAATCGCATCCTCGCATGGAATTGTGTACTGCTTAGCATCAAGCACGCCCTCAACTCTGCGTATTGCATCAGAATGTCCTTGGCTTACCCCTTTGCCCCAGAAAGTATAATCGTTGCCCTTGGGCAAAAATGCATTACCGAATAATCTGTTTAGCGAAAATAATCCTGGGTCCCAACCAGTTGAGATGATAGCCAAATTTCCGCCAACCTTAGCGGCATTATCTACAGCGGCAAAATGCTCGGGTATTTTCGAATGGTTATCGTAGCTATCTACAATATTAAACATCAATGCGAATTGCGGCGACTGAACAGGCAAATCGGTTGCACTTCCACCGCAAAGAATCATAACATCTATTTTATCAACCATAAACAAAGCGTCCTCAACCGAGTAAACCTTTACATTTTCCGTTTGCAAAGTGATAGATTCTGGATTTCTGCGAGTAAATACGCCAACAAGCTCCATATCGTCGTTCTGACGAATCGCTGTTTCAACGCCTCTTCCAATGTTTCCGTAGCCTGTAATACCAATTCTAATATTTTTCATCAAATATTTCTCCTATAAAAACTATGTATATGTATAGCATATTTAGAAGTTGGTTTCAAACGAATTATTAAATAAAACCAACAAACGAAAGCTGTGTGTATGTGTTTTAGAGTAAGACCTGTGTCCCAAAATCTATAGGAACAATGCTCGCTTTGAAGTGGGAGATAGCAAGCAGCTAATCACATTCTTTGTTTGATTCTGCAAGGT
>JAAZFD010000215.1 GCA_012511925.1 Clostridiales bacterium | reverse complement strand
CACTCATAGTGGTATTTTTGCGGTCGTAGGGTATATCCTCAACAATCGAAAATCGAGGTCCGCAGTTCGTACAATTCGTAAACGCATAGCCATAACGCCTGTTAGCAGAATCAAAAACATCATTCAAACAATCATCACATACGCCTATATCGGGCGAAATCAGCGCATTATGCTCGCCTGTGCTACTGTTTTGAATTACAAAATCGTTCTCATTCTTAATAGGAATCTCATTTACAGAAACACCGTTGATAATCGCCTGCTCTGGAGCAGTTTTTTCAAGCTGTTCGCAAAAGCTCTTGCATGAGTTTTCATCGCCCTGTATCTCAACATACACGCCATCAGCGGTATTTTTCACAAAACCAAAGAGATTGTGCTTTTTTGCAAGCGCATAAACAAAGGGACGAAACCCCACCCCCTGCACAATCCCCTCAACTAATAACGAATAGCGTTTCATCTGCTCTTTGTGTTTATGCTTTTCTCGATATGTGCAATAAGCTCGTTTGCTTCGTAAATCGAACTTGCCTTTTTTGTTTCAAACAGCTTTATTTCGGGCTTTATCTCAAAAATCGTTTTACGCATTTTCTCAATATCAGCATCGATATAGGGCAATAAATCCGTCTTTGTGAGAACAATAGCATCGGTATTCACTACCGCAACGGGGTATTTCTTCGGTTTATCGTCGCCCTCGGCAATACTCATAACTACAATCCGCATGTCCTCGCCCAAATCGAAACCAGTTGGACAAACCAAATTGCCTACATTCTCTATAATCAGCAAATCTTTATTCGCCAAATCAAGCGCTTTAAGCTCCTTTGCAATCATAAAGGCATCTAAATGGCAGCCACCATTCGTGTTAATCTGAACGGCTTGGATGTTTGCTTTTCTTATCCTTTCAGCATCGTTGTCCGTTTCTAAATCGCCTTCGATTACGCATATTCTATACTTTTTCGCCAAAATCGGCAAAATATTTTCTAAAAGTGTTGTTTTCCCTGCACCGGGAGAGCCAATAATATTAATCGTAAATACAGCATTTTCTAAGAAAATTTCTCGGTTTTTCTCCGCTTGCTGTCTATTCAAGTCTTTTACGTCTTTATTCACATTTATTCTTGGCATTTTTCCTCCTCATAGTCAATCGACTCGATATACACCTCGTCGCCGCCCACAATCGCATAGCTGGCTTTTAAGCATGTAGGACAAATTATTGGAAATTCGTAAGCAGAAAACTCACTCCCACATTCATAGCACTTAACTGTAAAGCCTGCTTTGATTATAATTAGCTTTGCGCACTCAAAAATCGTATTTTCAGCCAAAGCATAAAACGCATACTCCAAAGCATCAGGCAAGGCGTTCGACAAAACACCGACAGAAAGCGTAATGGTGTTTACCTTTTTCACGGGCAATCCATTCAAAGCATCGGCGGCAATTTCAAACATTCCACTCATAAGCGACATTTCGTGCATATTTTTCTTCTAACTCTTCCTTTCACGCCTCATTATACCGCTATTCATCGCCATAATCAAATTTTCGGTTGAGCTTTTGACATTTCTTTATTAGAATATATGTATGATTAAAGAAAGCAATATACGAACTGCCATGCTATTAGGCGAAAGCTCGCAGGAACTTTTAAATAGCAAGCATATAACGGTTTTTGGAATAGGTGGAGTAGGCGGCAACTGCATTGAAGCCTTGGCTCGAAGCGGCATTGGCGGTTTGCATATCGTTGATTCCGACCGCATTTCTAAAAGCAATCTCAACAGGCAAATTATCGCTACAAAAAGCAACGTTGGTGAGCTTAAAACCGATGCCATGAAAAAGCGAATCGAAGAAATTTCAGATGCAAGCGTAACCACGCAAAGCGTCTTTGTTTTGAAAGACAATGTAAGCAATGTTGTTCCCCAAAACACCGATTACATAATCGATTGCATAGACACAATCACAGCCAAAATTGCCCTTGTGCAGTACGCAAACGCAAACAATATTCCAATAATCTCTTGCATGGGAATGGGAAACAGAACCGATTCAACGGCAATAAGAATTGGAGATTTATATTCTGTGAACGGAGACGGTCTCGCTCGCACCATGAAAAGGGAACTACGCAAGCTAAATATAAATAAACTCACAGTTGCATATTCTTTGGAAACCCCAAAAGCTCCGTTGCCCTTAGAAATATCTACAACTCGCAGAAGCATTCCCGGCTCTGTCGCTTTTGTGCCGTCAGTTGCTGGAATTTCTCTGGCAGGTTATGTAATAATGTCCTTTTTCGAATAATCCTCTTTTTGTTAGCATTTATTTTCGCATTTTAGGTAACAATAAACCCATAACAAAAATGGGGGAGAAGTAATGCAAATCGGAGTTTTAGCGCTCGTATGCCTTGGAATTCTAACAATCACAGGAGTTTCAGAAAGATTCGAAAAACGCTTTTCTATTTCGAGATTCGGGCTGTTTATGCTTTGCTTTTCGGCAATTATTCTAAACACCCTTTCGGTCAAAGTCGTTCCCGAATTCGTACTAAATCCTGCATCGCTTTTTTTGATTTTTGTAATGCTATTAGGCAGCTTTGAAAGGGGCGAAAAAGGCTTTTCAGTGGCTTTATTTGCAATTATTTTAATTGCTGCGGCGCAAGTAGCCCTAAGCCTTTATGTAGGCGGCGAATTCTGGGGGCTAATCGGAAT
>JAAZFD010000214.1 GCA_012511925.1 Clostridiales bacterium | reverse complement strand
GCTTTATATAGTCCTTACATTCGTGAACCTTTTGAATATCAATAGTTTGGTTTATGCTCGTAGCGTAGCTTGCCCCAAGCAAATACTTATATCTGCCCGAGGTTTTGAAACCGCCCTTTATTATGTTGCGGTTTTCAATCAGCCTATCAACCCTTGTTTTCGTTTCGAATCTCATATTTCACTCCTAAACAGCTATTCTGCATTTTAACACATAATGCGACATATTTCAATAAATGATTACTGGTAACTCATTTTTTTGTTTACAAAAGCACTTTATTCCTATATTATTAGAATATATTAGGCTTGTAAGTAAAATAATGCTTGACAACGCTTTGATATGATATTAGAATAGAAAAAATTTTGGAGGGAAAAGCGTATGTTGATGGATTTCACAGGAAAAGACATCCTAAACGGCTTTCAGTTTTCAAACAAAGAATTGAATGCCATCATGGAAACGGCTTCTTATTATGAAATGCGTGTTAAAAGGGGAGAGATTATCAGAGATTTAGAGGGATTGGTCGTAGCCAGTCTTTTTTTTGAGCCAAGTACAAGGACAAGGCTGTCTTTCGAAGCGGCTATAAACAGGCTTGGCGCAAGGCTTGTTTCTATGGCAGAGGTTGCAAACTCATCTGTAGCAAAGGGCGAATCATTAGAGGACACAATCAGAACGGTTGACGGCTATTGCGACTGTATTGTTATGCGTCATCCTGTTTCGGGTTCGGCAATTCGAGCGGCAGAAGTGGCAGAGCATCCAGTAATAAATGGTGGAGACGGCTCTTCGCAGCATCCCACACAGGCATTACTTGATGTATATACGATTCGAAAAGAAAAGGGGCATATAGGCGGACAAACCATAACATTTTTAGGCGACTTGAAATACGGCAGAACGGTTCACAGTCTAGGCTACCTAATGCAGCAGCTTAGAAACAAGATGATTTTTGCCTCACCCAACAGCTTGAAAATGCCCGATGAAATAACCAAAGAGCTTAAAAGCAGGGGTGCTGAAATCGAAGAAACAGACGATATCAAGTATGCGCTTTCCCAAAGTGATATAGTGTATGTTACGAGGGTTCAAAGAGAGAGATTTCCAAGCATAGAGGAATATGAAAAGTGCAAGGGCTCATACATATTGAATCACGAGCTTTTGAGGTACGCAAAGCCCAGTATTACGATAATGCACCCATTACCGAGGGTTGACGAGATAGCGACCGAGATTGACACCTACGAGGGTTCAGCATATTTTAGGCAGGCGAGCAACGGAATGTATCTTAGAATGGCGCTGTTGGGACTTGTTACCGGCAGAACGAGATAAATTTAGGAGAAGTGATTACGGGGAAACCCCTTCCCCTAAAAAATGAAAATTATTGAGTGGGGGAAACCCCACTTTTTTAGGAAAGGTTAAAGAAAGTAAAATGGGATTTGAAAGAGCGATAATAAACGGAAAAATTGTAACGGGCGAAGAAAGCTATAAGGGCAACATCTATATTAAAGACGGAAAAATTGCGTTGATTTCAACGGAGATTTTTGAGGCAAACGAGGTTTATGACGCAAGCGGAAAGACTATAATGTCGGGCTTTATTGATACTCATGTGCATTCAAGAGATGGCATAAACGGCGCACATCACAAGGAGGATTTTTCATATTCCACAAAAGCGGCTGCGGCAGGCGGAATCACAACTATATTCGAGATGCCCAACTGCAATCCTGCAATCTACAATGTTGATATGTTGGAATCGTTGGTGGAATGCGTTACTCCCAAAGCATACGTTGATTTCTGCGTATGGGGAATTGCCTTGGGGGAAGTGAACGCAAACGAGCTTGAAGCAATGGCTAAGGCTGGTGTTGTGGGCTTTAAATATTTCTGGGGTTATGCGGTTGACAGGGAAAATTTTCAATTAGTATATAATTATAAGGAAGGAATGCAGAACATTTCACCGCCTATGAATCGTGGTGAAATTCGAGAGATGTTTCAGAATATCGCTAAAACGGGTAAAATATTGGGCATTCATGCGGAGGATTTTGAGATAATAAAGCATGAAACTCCAAAAGTTTTAGCTACTGAGGGCAGAACTTATGCGGATTTGTTGAAAACTCGCCCCGCTATATGCGAAACAACAATAATTCAAAGCGCAATAGAGTATGCCCACGAATGCGGTTTAGCACTGCACCTGCACCATTTGGCGGTTGGCGAAAGCGTGAATATCATCAGACACGCTCAAGCACAGGGGAAAAAGGTAACGGCGGAAACCTGTCCACAATATTTAGAGCTGTCGGCAGAGGAGCATGGCGATTCGTTGGGGGCATATATGAAGTGGTTCCCATTGGTTAGGGAAAAATACAATCAAGCGCCGCTATGGAAAGGTTTGAATGACGGTACGATTGCTCATGTTAGCTCTGACCATGCACCACACACAGAGGAAGAAAAGAAAAAAGGTCTGTTTGATTCGCCGTCTGGCAATGCAGGCGTAGAAACATTGGGCTTGTTGATGATAAATGCGGTGTCTACGGGCAAAATTACGGATAATCAGCTCGCAAAGCTACAAAGCGAAAACCCTGCAAAGCTGTATGGACTGTATCCTCAAAAGGGTTCTTTGGAGATAGGAACGGATGCGGATATAGTTATAATCGATTTCGACAGCGAGTACGAATTCCGTCAAGAGAATATGCAATCCAAAGTGAAACTGTCGCCCTTTAATGGCAGAAAGCTGAAGGGTAAACCGGTTGAAACTATTTTGCGTGGGTTAACGGTTATGAGAGACGGGACGATTGTGGGCGAGGCGAGGGGAAAGTTCTTAAGGGTATAGGGGCGAGCTTTGCTCGCCAGCGATTTTATTTCCGTTCTGCGGAACGAACATAATTATGCAAGATGGGTCGATTAAAAAATAACATAAATCGTGCCTAATTCGCCGTATGCGAATACCACTGCCGTTAGGCAATATCACTCGCCACAGCGAATATTACTATTTTTTGTAGAAAAATAATATCGCCGAGCGGTTAGGGAAACCCTAACCGCTTACATCCTCCTCTATCCCCTCGAACACAACCTTGATTTCGTTTGAATCGCTTTGCTCCTTTATGTAGTCTAACAACAGCTTTGCTGCCGCTATCCTATCCGATGGTTTATTCTCGTCATCTGTGCAAATAAGGTACAGCTCATTCAAAATATCCTGATACTTTGAATTCTCACTCTTGCTCATATTCTTCACCATCTTCACCGCGTGCCTGTTGCATTTTGGCTATAACCTCCTCCTTGCCATCGAAAATCAACATATCTAAGCCAATTTGCGGAGTAATCATACCCGATTGCACTAGCTTGAATATTGTTTCGTTATGCGCCATAACCGAAAATCTGCTTTCCCTTTGCACCTTTACGCTGATTTTGAACTCTAACGGGTACTCGTCAATGTCGTTTAGCAACTCATTCGAATAGGCAACTCTAATTCTGTTCACATAGACGGGACGGCAGAACACAGCATACTCCCTCTCAACCTCTATTTCCATTCTTACGGCATCTGCAAACGATGCGTGAACGCTTTTTGCAATCATTCGAGAGCGTTTGTTGCTCATTTCCTGCAAAGCCATAATAGCGGATGCGGCAGTTACGCCGTTTGCCGTTGAACCTCTTGAGAATTCGTTTGCGCCCGATTCCTCCTTTACGTTATCTCGCATTCGTGAAACATACTCGATTATATAGCCGGGCAGGGGAGCGGTAGAAAACCACTTTACACCGTTAATATTTTCCCCTGTATGCACCTGCTTTGACCAGTCGCAAAGGTCGTTTACATCGAAGCCCGAAGCGGAGCTAACAAGCATTTTGTTGTGAGATGCCATGAGCGCATTTTTAATGACTATTTGGTCTAACTTATCCGAAAGCCTTTGTTGCTGTTCGAACACATCACAGAAGCCAAAGCCTAAAACGCTGCCCTTTCTTGGGAATAGTGTTGTAACAACAAAGGGATATTTGCCATGCACAAAGAGTCCTTGCTCGCAAATCTCCCTGCTGTCCTCTAAAATCACCCTGCCTGCGACCTTTATAATATGAACATCGTACCTACACCGAACCGAGTCGTACTCTCTTTTCCAGAACTCGATTAGCACAGCGGAATCCTCCGAACTGCCCTCTGTAAGCGCTATTTCGTCTGCAACCATTTTGCTTGCGTGCTTGGGGTACTGCTCGTAATACCAGCTTAGGGGATGAACGGAAAACTTTATTATCGCTCTGCAATCGCCAACGCTTGATGAATTGGGGTCAAACATGATACATCTGTTGTCAACATGGCGAATATAGGCTGCTCCTAATCCGAAATTAGCATCGGGGTCGAAGCCCACCTCTTGAACCATCGTGCCGCCTACAAGCAAATCATGTATCGCTTTTTCGTATTCACGCTCATAATCGCAGGCGATATGATTTTCTTGTATTACTGCTGAAAGTGCATTTGCCGAATCCGAATATTCGCTTTCGTCTGCCGTAACTATTGCTTGCGGATACCAGTCGGTCAGCTCTGCTCTAACGCTTTCGATTGTGGCTTGAATAATGGGGGTTACGGGGCGAGGCTCTAAGCTGTCCGCCATGGGTACATCGTTCCAATGAATGCCATGGTAAAGCCTTTCGCAGTTTTCGAGCCTGCGCCATTCGGCTTCATAAGCGTTTGAGTATTCGTTGAATAGTGCATAGATATAGTCTATATCCGCTTGCTTTTGGGAAACGCTTTGCGAACTTTTTGAGCCGCCGTTGCCCTGCCCTGCAAGTGAGCTTGTGCTTGTATTGGCTTGATTGTTAGCCGAAAGCGTTATTTTGCCGCTTTCTATGTCGGGGTTTACGTCGTTGGGTCTTGTGATGATGGGTAAGTTTCCTATTCTCATGATATTCTCCTTAAAATTTTATTGAGTGTGTTCAGCGGGCACACACAGGTGCGCCACTACATTTTTTTTGTTGGGTGGTGGTTGGTGTTATGCGGACGCGCAATGCGCGCCCCTACAACGAATGGTGGGGGTATTGCTGGCGAACACAAGGTTGTCGCCCCTGCATAACGGTGTTGGGATGTTGGGCGTACAGGTTGTCGCCCCTTAATTGTTTGGTTTGGTTTTTCGCTGTCGGAATTTTTTTGTTGTTGGGTGGTGGTTGGTGTTATGCGGACGCGCAATGCGCG
>JAAZFD010000213.1 GCA_012511925.1 Clostridiales bacterium | reverse complement strand
GCACATCACCGTAACGCACAGTAACTTCCGTTTCGCCCTTAGAAATGCCTACAACCTCACCGTTTTTTACGGCGGCAATGGATTCGTCTGCACTTTCCCAAGTTAAGGATAAACCCTGTCTTTCGGGGAATAGGGTTGCGCTCAAAGTGTGGCTTTCGGCTATGCTAAGTCCTAATTGCTCTTTGTCAAGCGTTACAAGCTCGCCTATGGGTTGCAGACTATAACCCTCATAAACAAGCACATTATCGGGAACTTCGGGCAGGGTTGCGGTGATTTCTTTCGAATCTGAACCAAGCGAAATTATAACCTCTGTATTCTTCAACTTAGTTAATGCATCTAGAAGGCTATCCGCTTTGTAGGGGTTATGGTTGCTTTCAATCAACTCATTCATGCTTACAAAATAGCCAAAAGCGTAGTAAGCCTTTGCCTTTTCAACGATTATACAGGTATCTTGCTTTGACCTTTGATTGCTTTCACAATGTGCAACATAATTTGTAAGCGTGTTTTTCGCATCGGACAGCGCCGACTTAGCATTTGCCTTTTCAATTATGTTCGAAAACACAGGGATTAAAATTGCCGCAAGGATTCCTATTACCGCAATTACGATAATTAGCTCTACGATAGAGAATGCTTTTTTCATAATTTCCTCCTTATTCTACAATATACATATCTGTTTCTTCGTTATATATACAAGTCTTGCCAGGCGCTAATAACCTTACAGGTACTTGGGTTCTAAACTCTCCGCCCGAGATACCATAGATAATAGTTGAGCTTTCATCGCAAACTATAGCTTCCTTTCCTTTGAATTCTCCTCCTGTTATTGCGCCTATTGTGCTGCCGTCCTTCATTACCAAAGCGTTCTTTTGAAGCATTTCAAGCTCATTGTTGCCTGATGAGAAAATAATTCCACCGCTTATTTCTTTAATGATTGCTTTCTTGCCTATGTTTTCGATTGCATTGCCGCCCGTTGAAAGGATCATTCCGTCAGAAATCGTCTTGATTAAGCCGTAATTCTCTATGGCGATAGTATCGCCCCTTATCAATGAACCTTCAATCGATTCAATAACGCCATAGTTTAATATCGCAACATCAGGGCTATAAAAATATATGTCCTTAATTTTTATGATTCCGTCTTTGCTGTTTACTAAGGACGTTCCATAAGAATTAAAGCAGTCTCCTTTATCAAGTTCGATAAAGCCATCGATATTATAAACCGTGTAACTGAGTTCATTTTTCTTATAAAGAGCTACGCTCATTGCATTGCCAACATTTATAAAGCCGCCATTCTTATTTATTAGCACATGCCCAACAGATTCAGATTCAACAACATAAGTTTCATAAATCCTCTCATCTTCTATGCTAATATAACCGTAATCATCCTCTGGGTCGCCCGGACAAAACATATAAAAATCTCCGCCATTGTTTTCGATAAATGCAGGTATGCCGTAGTCATCAGAGGTGAAAGAGTATCTTAACTCGGTTTTGTTAAAATCAATTCGCACGATTTTATCTTCGGGAATCACTATGGGGAATAACGCTGGATTGTCTGTTTCTTCTACATTCACCATAAGCCTTAACAAAAGCGCATTGTCTGTTTCGTCCTCGATTAGCGCTTTCAGCTCTGCCATACTGCCCGAAAACTCTATAAATTCGTCAACTATAACTTTACAAGTGGCTGTTACCTCACCATAATGCGCCACAACTTCCGTTTCGCCATAGGACACAGGCGTTACAACACCGTCTCGCACCGTTGCAATATTATTGTCTTTGCTTTCCCAAGTCAAAGATAATACCTTTTTTTGTGGAAAAACATTTGCAGTCAAGGTGTAGCTTTCGTCTAAGCTAATTCCGATTTGCTTTTTGTTTAGTGATATTATTTGATTGCCTGCTTGAATCGCATACCCCTCATAAATTACTACATTTTCTAATTGCTCGGGTATTACTAATGGAATTTCCATTGAATTTTCGTTATTCCCAACGAGAACATTTGCTTCAAAAAGCATATCCGCCGCAGCTTCAAGGCTATCCGCAGTTAGCGGGTTATACTTGCTGTTATTCAACTCGCCTGTGCTTGCTTCATAAATAAATGCGTAATAAGACTTTGCCTTTTCCACTATTATGCATAAATCTTGCCTTGACCTTTGATTGCTTTCACAATACGCAACATAGTTTGTTAGCGTGTTTTTAGCATCAGACAATGCCGACTTTTCGTTTGCCTTGTCAATTATTTTAGAAAACACAGGGATTAAAATCGCCGCAAGGATTCCTATTACCGCAATTACGATTATTAGCTCTACGATTGAGAATGCTTTGTTGTTCATGGTTTCCTCCTTGTTAGGGCGTTTCGTCCCAAGTGGTAATCTTGTCATAATACTCTTGATATTCTTCGTGGTCTGGCTCATACATTTTTACATCTGCATCGTCAGCAGGCCAAATCCCTTGAATTTTACGCTCTCCTAATTTTGAACCCACTAAGATATACCAATAATGCGTTCCGCCCGAGAAGTAAGCATCATATTTCTCTGGCTCATTATGTACGGTATATTCGTTTTTCACTAAATAGAACATAGGGTTTATTACATCATAGTAATAACGATATTTGTTAAATACGGGATTGCCATAACCGATAAAGCCCTCATAAGGGTAGATAGAGTTTTTCCAATACTCACTATATTCTTGTGCTTCGTCATCAAGCCATAATACGGTTAGTATTTCTGTTTTTTCTACCTCATTGATGTTAAAAAAACCTGTTTTGCTCTTTCTTGCTTTCTTATCATTAGTCATTTCTATAAGCTGTTGTTTGCTTTTATACCAGCAATTATCGCCAGCGAAATAATCTACATAGTCTTCATATCGCTTTTCGTTCTGCGCCTTATAAAGCGAATCAATAAGTGCGGCATCCTCTGTCATGGTTCTTTTATCGTAAACATAAACCTTAATATCGAGTCTTATTTTTAGTGTTGATGGATGTTCCGAAGGGTACACGTTTTCCATACCCTTGGTGCATGGAAATGGATAATGACTTGGTCCATGGTAATTAAAGTCATGTAATCCTGTTTTAACCGAATATGTGTATGTGTAGAACATACCCTCGTGCTTTACCATAATGATGCTACCCTCAAAATTGTATTCATCTTCCTGTAAAACCTCTTCTAATGCCTCCTGTGCTTTTTCAAAAGCTACTACTTTATTGTCGGGCGCCGGTGTAGGTGTGGGCGTTGGTGTAGGTTTTGCTGTTGGGGATTGTGTTACAGGTGTTTGCGTTGCGGTTGGCTCAACATCTGCGTTTTTTGCACAAGCGAAAAAACCGCTAAGCATGATGAGTACGATAGCCAATACCAAAAGCCGTTTTGCGAAATACAAACTTTTCATAAAAATTACCCCCTGCACGATATGTAACTATATATTACCTATTATTTTACAGACTGTCAACCATAAATTAGTAAAATGCGTGTTTTTAATTGTGAATTTTGTAGCTAATTTGATACGTTGTTTATAGTGGTTAGTGGTTAGAACTAATAACTGAGCGATTAGCAGCAAAAAAACCGTGCCTGATTATTCATCATTCATCAAAAAACGGGAGGATAGCAAAATCCTCCCCTGCAAAAAAGCGTTCTATAATATCATTGAGCGGTTGTACCCTTACTCGTGCCTAATTCGTGCCTATTTCGCCGCAGGCGAATATCGCTATTTTTCGAAAAAAATAATATCACTACTGCGTAACTTTCGTTACGCAGTAATATCACTGCCGCAAGGCAATATCATTGCCGTTATGCCAATTCCTCGCCATTAAATACCTTCGTAAACTGCTCGCCTGTTAGGTACTCCCTTTCAATAAGCGCATTAACAACACGCTGTATGCCCTCGGTATTTTCAGAAACCACCTGTTTAATACGCTCGTACTGTTGCTCTACAATAGACTTAATTTCATCGTCTATATGAGATGCAAAGGCGTCTGACAAGTTCGAATGCTGAGTATAATCTCTGCCAACGAAAATCTCCGTATCGCCTCCCAAGAACAATGGACCCAGTTTGTCGCTCATACCATATTCCGTTACCATTTTACGTGCAATCTCTGCGGCTCGCTTCAAATCGGAATATGCGCCTGTGCAAATCTCGCCCAGCAACACTTCCTCGGTTGCCCTGCCGCCCAACAGCATGGCTATTTCATCGTACAGCTTGCTTTTTGAAGTATGGGAATACTCGTTGCCCGGCATTGTCATGGTATAGCCTGCCGCCTGCCCACGTGAAATAATTGAAATCTCACGAACAGGGTCGCAGTTTTCAAGTTTTAGCGATGCCACCGCATGACCTGCTTCGTGGTATGCCGTAATCTTTTTATCCTCGGGAGTTATTATCCTGCTTTTCTTTTCCGGACCCATCATAACGCGTGTTGCCGCTTCGTTAAGTTCCGACATAGTAATCTCTTTTAAGCCCCTGCGAGTAGCTAAAATCGCAGCTTCGTTAAGCATATTCTCTAAGTCTGCGCCAGTAAAACCGGGAGTGCCAGCAGCTAAACTGGCAAAGGAAACGCCGTCTGCAAACTTCTTGATTTTCGCATGAACGTTAAGAATCTCTTCCCTGCCCTTAATAT
>JAAZFD010000212.1 GCA_012511925.1 Clostridiales bacterium | reverse complement strand
GTCAAGCTCAAAGCCGTTTGTATAGCCACGCAAAGAGCCATGTGAATGCTTGTTTGAAGCGTCCTCCCAAACCTCGCCAATAAGAACCGAATCATAGCTTTTCAATTCCTCTCTAAGCATTTTTATAAACGAATCGGTCAGCTCGTCGGCAACATCTAACCGCCACGAAACATTCGCCACATTCGCCCATTTTCTCAAAACCTTTTTAATGAACTCCCTATAATTTGCGTTATCCTCGTTCACCTCGGGCATATTCAAAAAGCCCCACCAGCTGCGATATCTGTCGGGAAACTCCACAAAGTCATACCATTCGTAAAATTCGGAATCGTGGCTGTTATATGCGCCTACCGAATCATAGCGGTTAAATCTATTAAAATACACGCTGTCGTCCCCTGTATGCGAAAAAACACCGTCAAGCATTATTTTTATTTTCTTTGAACTGCATTCGTTAGCCAACTCAATTAGCGCCGCATCGCCTCCCAAAACCTCGTCAACCCTCATATAATCGGAAGTATCATACCTATGATTTGAAGCCGACTCGAATATCGGATTAAGATACAAGCAACCGATATGCAGCTTTGAAAGGTACGGCAGGGATTGTGTTATGCCTGCTAAATCACCACCGAAAAAGTCAATGGGCGCATAGTGCAATTTGTTAGGAAGCGGAGAATACAGCACCTCGTCATTCCAATCGTCGTGAATATACACCTGCCTACCCTTGTTTGTGTGAGTGCTTATTCTATCAAGTCCGCCTCGCTTAGTGCCCTTTTTGAACCTATCGGGGAAAATCTGATACGCAATAGTGTCAGAAAACCACTTAGGCGTAGAAAACTCCTTATCATAAACGGTTACTTGGTAGGATTTCATAGGAAAATGGGTTAGCGTGGCAAGTCCGTTCGTTTCACCTAAATAAAATGTGCCGTCTTGTGTTTCTACGATAAAGTAGTACCATACAAGCATAGGCTTTTTTGGCATTTCGATTTCAAACTTGAACAAATTCCCCGAGTTGCCCTCATAAACGCAAGGGTATCGCTCGCCTGTAAAAACTTTTTCGGAAGCATTTTCCCAAAGCCTAAGTTTAACGGCTTCTGCGCCGCCTTCTATCGAATCCGTTGGTGCAAAAACACGCAAGGTTAATTTTTCTCCTGTTGGCATTGCGCCGAAGGGAAAGCGAAAATATGAATCGAATGAGTTGTGAATAATTTTTTCCATAGCTTTAGTTTATCATATTTTAGAAATTATATGCTGTTGACCGCACAGAAACCACACTCAAAAAATTATCTGCTTTTATTGCCTCGAATCTTTGTGTATAATCGCAGTATGAAGCACAAAATTAAAGCGGTAGAAAAGAATTCGATAAGCTATGAGTTGGGAATTACCCCCGATTCCTTTTTGCTGTCAATAAACAATCAAAAGATAAACGACCTTATAGATTATCAACACCTTGTAGCCAACGAAAATTTGCTGTTAGAATTTGAATTAACAAACGGTGAGATAATCGAAGCCGAGGTTGAAAAGGACACATACGAGCCTTTGGGCTTAGAATTTTATGATTCGTTGATGGACAGCGTTAAAACCTGCAAGAACAAATGTATTTTTTGTTTTATCGACCAAATGCCAAAGGGCGGTAGGAAAACTCTGCATTTCAAAGACGATGATTGGCGAATGTCTTTCATAATGGGAAACTACATCACGCTAACCAATATTTCTGATGAGGAATTTGAGCGAATTATAAAGCGCAAAGTTAGTCCCCTATATATTTCGGTACACGCAACCGAGCCAGAATTACGGCAAAAAATAATGGGAAACCCAAGTGCAAAAAATATAATGCAAAGGTTAAGCGCACTTTTTAAAAACAAGCTAACCTTCCATTGCCAAATAGTGCTTTGCCCTGAAATAAACGATGGCGAGCACCTAACAAAAACACTAAACGACCTTTATTCCCTGTACCCTTATGCACAATCCGTAGCAGTAGTTCCGGTTGGCATAACTAAGCATAGAGAGGGCTTATATCCTTTGCGTACCTACACGAAAGCCGAAGCACAAACGATAATAAATTTCGTACACAAATTTCAGAAAAGATGCTTAGAAACGCTTGGCACTCGCTTTGTATTTTGTGCAGACGAGCTATACGTAACAGCAGATTATGAGATTCCCGAATATGAAGAATACGAGGATTTTTTGCAAATCGAAAACGGAGTAGGCTTGCTTAGAACCTTTGAATACGAGCTTACAGAGTGCATGGAGGATTTAACTGTTCAAAAAAGCGAACACAATTTTTTAGGAATCTGCGGAAAAAGTGCATATAAGTTTTTGTCCAATCAGTTTTTACGGCTAAACCCATACAATATAAATATCGATATTCATGCAGTTACAAACAATTTCTTTGGTGAAACCGTAACCGTTTCTGGGCTTGTATGCGCTGGTGATATTATTTCCTCACTAAAAGAGGTTGATTTATCGAAGTATGAGGCAATACTAATTCCAAAGGTAATGCTAAGAGAGTTAAGCGACACGTTTTTGGATTCATACAGCCTGAAAGACTTAGAAAACGCAGTAAATAAAAAGGTAATCGCTGTTGATGTTGCAGGGGATGAGATTTTGGAGTTTGTATAGGCTATTTTATTTCATAGAATGACATATTAGTGTATATTTTTTTACCTTGGTTGCAAATGTATTATTGCAATGCTATCATACAGCTAATCAGTGGGAGTTAAAAAGAGGAGAAAAGATGAAAATCGTAATTGTTGGCTGCGGCAAGGTGGGAGAAACACTTTCGCATCATTTAGTATCTGAAGGACACTATGTTGTTGCAATCGATATAAACGAAAAGGTAGCCCATATTGTCGATTCCATGGATATGAATATCATAATAGGAAACGGCGCAAACATGGAGGTTCAAAAGGAAGCAGGCGTAGAACACGCCGATTTGCTTATAGCCGTAACAGGCTTAGACGAAATGAATATGCTTGTGTGCATGATTGCAAAAAAGTTAGGCGCAAAGCATACTATTGCAAGGGTTAGAAACCCCGAATACTCACAGCAGCTACATATATTAAAGGACGAGCTTGGGCTTTCTATGTCCATAAATCCCGAGCTGGCAGCAGCAAACGAAATATCACGCATTTTGCGTTTCCCCTCTGCAATGACGGTTGACCCCTTTGCAAAAGGTAAGGTAGAGCTTGCAGACTATAGAATTAAGGCGGATGGCACACTGCATGGCTTGCCCGTTCATCAGCTGCACAAAAAATTCCCTCATAGGGTGCTTGTTTGCTCGGTAGAGCGTGGCGACAAGGTTATAATCCCAAAGGGCGATATCGTTTTGCAGGCACACGACAAAATCAACATTGCTGCAAAGCCCAAGGAGATGGAGTTGTTTTTCAGAGAAGCAGGCGCATTGGCAAAGCATACTATTAGAAGCGTCATGATAATTGGCGGCGGAAAGATAGCGTTCTATTTAGGCAAGCAGCTTTCAGAAATGGGTATGCACATCAAAATAATCGAATCCAACAAGGCACAATGCTATTCTTTAAGCGATGCTTTACCAAAGGCAACCATAATAAATGGAGACGGCACAGACCATAGATTATTGATTGAAGAGGGAATTGAAAATTGCGATGCGCTTGTATCCTTAACAGGCATAGACGAGGAGAATATCATAATCTCCATGTATGCAAGGCTAAAGGTTGAAGGCTCTATTAAGAAGGTAATCACAAAGGTTAACAGAACCATATTGCTCGAGATGCTTGAAAATACGGATATTGAAACGTTTGTTTCCCCCAAGCTCATAACCGCAATGCAGATTTTACAATATGTACGTGCGATGTCTAACTCCTTGGGAAGCAATGTTGAAACGCTACACACCATAGCTAATGGCAGGGTTGAAGCCGCAGAGTTTCGCATTAGAGAGGGTGCTTCATGCTTGAATATTCCGCTGAAAGACCTAAAAATTAGGGAGAATCTACTTATCGCCTGCATAATTCGAAAAGGCAAGGTAATAATTCCTGGCGGTAATGACTTAATCGAGGTTGGCGACGGCGTAATCGTTGTTACCTCAGCTAAACGACTATACGATATAGACGATATTTTGCTATGAACTATAGAATGGTTTTAAATGTTTTAGGGCGTACACTTATGGCAGAAGCCGCATTGTTGCTTGTGCCTTTGTTGGTATGTGCTATTTACGGCGAACCCATGACAGGCTTTTTAATAACGATTGGAATCGCACTTGTGTTGGCTGTTGCACTGCTTTTAATTCGTCCCAAAAGCAAGGTGATATTCGCTCGTGAGGGCTTTGTAATCGTAGCATTAACATGGGTTGTGCTTTCGGCTGTTGGTGCATTGCCATTTGTTTTCTACGGCTATTTAAATTTCATAGATGCGTTTTTTGAAACCGTATCGGGCTTTACCACAACAGGTGCATCTAACCTAACAAATGTCGAAGTGCTAAGTCAAGGCGTTCAGTTTTGGCGTTGCTTTACGCATTGGGTAGGCGGCATGGGAATATTGGTTTTCGTGCTTGCAATAATGCCCTCATTGTCGGAAGAGCGTCCCATGTATTTGATGAAAGCGGAGGTTCCTGGTCCCACAGTTGGTAAGCTGGTTCCAAAGCTAAAGCACACAGCCATGATTCTGTATCTAATCTATATCGGCTTAACGCTTTTGCTTGTTGTGCTTTTGTTGTTCGGAAAAATGTCCTTGTTTGATGCGCTTATACATTCGTTTAGCGTTGCAGGCACAGGCGGATTCTCAAATCGAGCCATAAGTGCGGCATACTACACCCCATTTGCTCAATATGTGATGGGAATATTTATGATGGTGTTTGACGTAAACTTCAATATTTATTTCTTGATTTTAATCGGAAAGATAAAGGAAGCACTTTTTGATGAGGAGTTACGTTGGTTTATTATTCTGATTGTAATAGCCGTTATACTTATTGGTTTGTGGATTTTCCCGCAATATTCTGGAACAGAGGAAGCGTTTAGGTTATCCTTCTTCCAAGTAACCTCGATAATATCAAGCACAGGGCTTTCAAATACAGATTTCACGCTATGGCCGATATTTGCGCAAGGGATTTTGGTGTTTTTGATGTTCGTAGGAGCTTGTGCAGGCTCTACGGGCGGCGGCTTCAAGGTATCCCGCTTAGTAATTGCGGCTAAGGGAGTAAGAAACGAGATAAGACACATGCTACATTCACGCTCTGTAAACGTGGTAAAGCTAAGTAAAAAGGTTGTGGGGGCGGATGTTTTAAGCTCGGTATATCTCTACTTCATAATGTATGTTTTAATAATTATGGCTTCTACGCTAATGCTTTTAACAAATGGCTTCGACTTTACAACCAGCTTAACGGCTTCGGTTTCTTGTATGGGCAACTGCGGACCGGGACTGAATATGAT
>JAAZFD010000211.1 GCA_012511925.1 Clostridiales bacterium | reverse complement strand
CCCTTATTTCATAACATTCCTACTGAAACACCAGGCACAAACCCGTATATCATGCCATTCTTACTGGAACATCAGGCACAAGTCCTTTTTTCATACCATTCCTACTGGAACATGGGGCACAAGCCCTTGTTTTGTTCAATTCCTGCTGAAAGTACAGGGGCAAACCCTTTTTTCTTTCCATCGATTTTGATAATTTTAAGCCATTTCTTACCAAAATATCGGCTAAATGAGCTTATTTTTTTGATGAAAATCAAGTTGAATTTCCCTTTAGGCGAGATATTGGCGGAAAGTCCTGCTTTAAGCCCGATTTTCCAGAAAACTTTTTAAAAAGGGTTTAGTGAACAAATCATTATAGGCATTATTTATTTAATTGCTTAATCAAGCCACCGTTTTAATGCAATTCATATAGGAGTTGTTAATTGATTCGCTTAGTAGCCTATTCTACCGCAAATCTGAAAGAAAGGAGGTCAAACCCATTGAGAGATAGATTGGCTAAATATATATAATAGAAAGGATTTAATTATGAATTACATAGTTAAAAGAAAAAACGGTTTGTTTGAAGTCGATGATGACGGCAATCCGAGTTATTTCTGTGAGCTGTTAAGCATCAAGAAGCGTTTTCGTGATATCAACACGAACAAAGAGTACATACAACTGCAAATGGCCAAAGATGGCCTTAAATTTGAGTTGTCAATGTACTGCAGGTCAATACTTGCGGATAACTTTATAAAAGAGTTTGCAGGATATGGTCTTTCGTTATCCAATACTTCTTATAATAGACATCTGTTAAGCGAGTATTTGATGCAGATTACCAACGAAGCGGAACTGTCGCTTATGCACAGCATGCTTGGATTTTGCAATATAAGGGAAAAACTCTATTATCTGGCTGATACAACATATCCCGAAACAGGGTCTGTGTACTCAGAGGAAAAATCCGGCGTCTCTCGCAAAGGGACTTTCGAGAGTTGGTTATCCGGCCTTGAAAAGCACATAAAAGATAATTCAGCGTTGCAACTTGCGCTTTCCGTTGGAACGGTTGCAATTGTAAACGCATTCATGAATCATCTATTTGGAAGCTTTCCTGAAACGCTTCTTTTTGCCTTCATCGGCCAAAGCAGCACCGGGAAGACAACTGCCCTTAAGCTGGCAGCTTCCGTATTCGGTGTACCACAAACAAATGAGGGGCTTATCCGAAGCGCTCTTGATACGGATAACTATCTATATAGGAAGCTATCAAGTCGCAATGGTTTCCCCCATTTCATTGACGATACCTCAGTAAAGCCCAAAAAAGACTTTACCGAGATGATCTATCAAGCCTCCTGTGGAAGCGATAAAGGGAGGCTCACACATGATGGTATTCCGAACCAATGTGGTGGTGGAAACAGCACAATAATGTTTACAGGGGAAAACTCAATATTTTCACAGACAAATTGCAACAAAGGCCTATATGCAAGGCTCGTTGAATTTGAATGTGAATGGACAAAGGATGCTGAATCGGCCAATGCGATACTCGCTCATATATCGCAGAACTATGGGAACGCATGGAAACCATTCGTTAAGCGCCTTATGTCAATGAGCAAAGAAAAGGTTAAAAAGAAATTTGATGATAATTCTGACCAGATTAAAACTGACTTATCTCAGGTATCAAACAACCTGGCTGACCGGCTAACCGCCAAGTTAGCTCTTGTAATGCTTAGCGCATACATACTACAACATGTATGCAATCTGAGGTTCGATATGGAGGCGATCCAGTACTTGCTGATTCAAGCTGCGAGAAAGAATATGGAAGTCAACCCTGTGCAAGATGCATTTGAGGTTGTAAAAGAATTTGTCGCTGCAAACAGGAGCAAAGACACCTCAATTCATATTAACAGCAAACAAGGCTATGTTTGGATATTGGCAAGTCATTTCAAAGAAGTGTTTATGTCAATGACAGGAAAAGACTTCGGGGCAATGGCTTCCCAATTCGTCAGTAATAATTACATGCGCAAATTTTCAGGTGGTTATACATCAAAACATAAAATGAACGGAATTGAAGTGAAATGCTATTGTTTCTTGATAACTGTCGAAGATGTACCACTGACTAACAGCACATTGGAAAGAAAAGTTTTTTCAACGGGAGGTCTGAACGATGAAAACTGAATATACAGTAACTCGTGAAGATCTCAAAAACAGACAATTTCCAAAGGCTGAGGTTAAGCGCATAAAGGAAGAACCAGCAGGAATTGATAAACTCAGATTAACTACACTAATTGCAAAATCATTGAATTTTATAAAAGGAGTGAAAAACAATGAAAAAAGCAAAAAAATCTGAGTTGAGAAAGGCAGTTGCCTACATGCGATATTCTTCTGCTAACCAAACAAACATTGTAAGCGGTCACACCGAAGCCAACACAATTGAAACTCAACGAGCGGCAATCAAAGAGTGCGCAAAGCAACATGGGTTTGAGATTGTAGCTGAGTACATTGATGCTGCATATTCAGGTACAAACGACAACCGACCGGGGTTTCAGAAAATGATGGAGGACGCACAAACCAAACCTGCATGGAAGTATGTTATTGCATACAAACCAGATCGCTTTGCACGAAATATGCGTAACGCACTCAAGAATGAGGCAATACTCGACAAACATGGTATTTCAATAAAGTTTACCGACAATTACGTAGAGAGTGAAGGCAATGGTAACGAACTAGTCACAATTATACGCTATTTTATGAGCGCTGAACTCTCAAAGAATTTGTCTGCCAATACATATAACGCCATGAAAAACAAATCCCTTTCTGCTGCTCACTGCGGTGGAAAACCTCCACTTGGCTATGACCTTGATGAAACACAAACGCTTTGCATAAACAAAAATGAAGCAAAAGCTGTCAGAAAGATATTTGACATGTACCTTTCAGGCACGTCATATTCAAATATGGCAAAAGAACTGAACGACAATGGGTTTTCAACCAAGACAGGCGGTAAATTCACAAAAAACTCATTCAGCAGTATATTGACGCAGATAAAGTACACCGGCACATATACATGGAATGTACGTGAAAAGGAGAAGAGCACAGGCAAGCGCAACAACAGCTCAAAAAAGCCTATTGAAGAACAGGTTATAATTGAGAACGGCTGCCCTGCTATAATCTCAAAGGAAACTTTCGAGGCTGTGAGTGAGGAGATGAAACGCAGACGACTTACGAACTCCAATGCAGAGGGCAAAACTCGCAGACATTACATGTTATCGGGCATAAAGATACTCAAGTGTGCCGGATGTGGCGCGTACATGATAGGTATTCCTGACAAAAGCCATGGAATAGAGTATGTCCGCTACCGATGCCCCAACCACAAAAAAGGCGAATGCGACACAAAGGACATCAGAGCTGATATGTTGAATGAGTTCGTTTCTCAAATAATTGTTTCACGGCTTTTGAAGAAAAATGAAATTGATGGGGTTAATAAATTGTTGTCAGCGGCAGATACGAACAAAGAACTGATTAACAAGCAGAAAAAACTGAAGAATGCAATTGAACAACTAACAAATAGCCTTGAACAAAGCGGCTCCAAAGCAATCATTAACAGGCTAAACCAGCGCGAAGCTGAACTTGAGCAGATAAACCAACAGTTGGCGAACTCAAAACTACTGAAGATAAATAACGAGGAGGAATACAGAAGAGTTCGAAACCGACTGGCAAAAATGTTGATGAGATCTGCCGCTTACGACGTGCGGTGCATGATACAGAACGTGGTCGAGGAGATCAACGTCGGAATTGATACGGTTAAGGTAAAGTTAAAGGTTTGAGGCTCAAGGCCTTATTTTTTTGCCTAAAACAAAGTGCGGTCATATGTGGGGGTATGGCCGCATGTGTTTCCTTTAGTTTGTTTTTCATAAACAATTGAAAAACCCATTATCTTTCTATAGTGCAACTTGATTGTATTAGCAACTTGAAATGCATGTTGTTTTACAGTCACACAATATGTTGAATGTTGAGAAATAATATGATATAATTTAATTGACTTGAGATAGCCATGTAGAAACAATTGTCGAGGTATTCTGAGATGCTAAATAATCACAACATCTGGTAAAGAGTCGACTTTGGCCATGCTATAGCTGATAAAAGATACATAAAGCACACCCACTTTGAAAAAACATTAAGACGGAGGAATTATAGTGGAAGAGAAGACAGTAACAAGGCTATTTACCCCCTATTACATTAATCAAAACAGATTGTTTGACATTTTTTCAATACTCAACAATGGTTATTGTGAATATGAAGAAATTACTACGCATGAAGAGAACGCAAAAAAATCTTCTGCGAAAGCAGAAGCAAGCATAACCGGCGGGGGTTTTAAGTTGATAAATATATTTGGAAGTATCGCCGGGACAAATGAAACTGGTAGCAATACATCGTCTGGGATAACATCAAAACGAGTACAAACTGTATCTTCAATATTAAAAACAGTCTTGGACGACATGGAACGCAAGCATCATATTCGCAACCTTGATAAATGTGAGGAAGGCGGCTTCTTTTATGAACCGGTAACACTAAAGCTTAACTCATTAAAGCGCTTTCTTGATCTAATAAAAGAAATCGTTGACTTGCAGGAATCAATGTCCAAGCAGAGTCTAAGTAATATTGGAAAATTACCCTGCACAAAAAAACAGATTGAAGACCTAACCAAAGCTTTTAGATTTATTTTAGGAGGACTAGAGGTTTTATACGAGACCGATGAATATGCCATTATTGCAAATATCGATGAGAAAAATCTGTATCTATCTAACCTTGACGACATAGTTAATACCAAACTTCACTGCTTCGGGCATATCAAAAAAATTCAACCGAAGGGCACAAGGCTACTCAAAAACACCTATTTTTCTAAAGTAATAGACGAATCTAGCAAAAAAAGTTTTTATGAAATGATTGGGAATATTACCGGTAATAACACTATTGAATTAGATATAACAGTCAAACCGGAGATTGTGGGGAAAAAAGTATATGAAATCGAGATTATCTCACTCTGCAAATAGGAGGTTATATAATACACACCATGAAGTGACTCTGAACCTTTTATATCGCTGTATGCTTCGCAACGTGTGATATTTTCCTCGATTTCTTCTCTTAATGCAGCGTTTATCTCCCTACTTTTCTCCAATCCCACAAATTATTGTGGTTTTCACTATTGTTTATCAAACTCAAACTTTACCAGACCGAGTTGCCGCAGCCGATAGCGCAGGGCAGCTTCCGAAACTCCATAGCGCTCAATGAGGCTTTGGCGGATACCGCACCATATGCTGAATGTATAGTCGTTTTTTACATGCAAGAAATACTTGTCCTTTGCTTTTCGGGAATTTCTAAGCATGCCTAAAAAAGCGCTTTTTACTTTGTCCTTCGGCATCAACAAGCAAACAGCAAAATAATTTGCTTCTCTTTCTAATTGTGCGATTGCATGACTTTCTTCTACAATCTCGTCCTCGCAGCAATAAAAGGTATTTGATTGTAGCTGGTGTGACAGAAAATAATGTCCAAGCTCATGTGCAATGGTGAAGTTACGCCGGCAGATATTGTTGATGCCTTGATTCACCATGATGTAAAGCTG
>JAAZFD010000210.1 GCA_012511925.1 Clostridiales bacterium | reverse complement strand
TTTCAAAGGCACATTATATGAGGGAATTACTCGGTAGGCTGTTCGGTGAAAGTTGCAGACAGAGAATGCAACAATTATATGGGGGGATAATCATGTTTAAAAAAATTACATTACTTAGCTTGTTACTTATTGTTGTATTTCTATTCGGCTGTCAGCCTACGCCCGACGAACCAATTATAATAAACAAGGGTGATGGTACTTTGCAAAATATACTTGCAGAAAGCTATCCGCCCGAACTTAGTGAACCATACCAAGCACCCGAGACATGGACTGAAACAATTGACGGGATGATAGACAATAAGTTGATTGTAGAGGTAGATGCAGAGATTATAGTACCCAAATCATTATCTTATCCTGTATTTCGTTCTACTAAAACAGAGCTAACGCAAGAAATCGCAGATAAATTTATACATTATTTTATTGGTGATGAAAAACTTTATGAATACGGCGAGAGGGAAAAAACCGATGAACATCTAAGAGCGATTCTTGAAAAGGCCGAATATCAGCTTAATGACCCCTCATCTTTATTACACACCAAGTATAGCGAAGATATCGGCGACCCTCACGGGGCTTATGAGTTGATTAAACGAACTGCCGAGGGTTGGCGCGATATTGCACTAAAGCAACTTTCAGAACCAAAAAACGGGGAAGAAATGAAACCTCTGTTTGAGCTAGCAAACAAATACCCCTATCGCGAATTTGGCCTATTTACATATAATCTTGACATCAACATTGGTATTAGAGAGTCTGAGTTCGGGCGAAAAGTATCCTATTTTACAAATAATATGAACTCCTTGGGCATAGCTTGTACACTTGCTAAAAAAGAAAACTTAGTCGATCAAGATATCAGTTTGGAGGATGCAATAGCCAAGGCCACCAATACTATACAAGGATTAGGGTACGGCGATTGGAATTTAGTGAACATAGGTGCTGTTGGAATGTTTTATGAAAACTTTATGGATGTGCTATGGGATTTTGATATTAATAAAAGTATGTTCGAACAACCACAGGGGTTTTGGCTCACATATACTCCAAGAGTCTACCAGGATATTCCGCTTTTATACTACTCAAATAACGATAGCGATTATTCGAAAAACGATTTTAACATTATAGGTACTTTCTATTCTCCACCCGTAGACTATCAACCGTCGTTGCACTTTGCAGTCTTCGGAGATGGCATACGGTACGCCTCATTAAGTTCTTCGATGAATGTAACTGATACAGTAAACGAAAACGTTCCACTGCTGCCTTTTTCCAAAATACAGGACATATTTAGGCGCTACATCATAATGAATACTAATTTCAACTATGGTTGGGAACGCAGTGGTGAGATTGACGAAAATGAAAGCGGATTTATAAGTACAACTATTAGAATAAAAGATGTTTGCTTGGGCTACATGGAAGTCCTCGAAAGAAACGGCGGCGAAGACCAATTATTAATTCCTGTCTGGATGTTTTACGGAACACAACACGACAGGTATCAAAGCCAAAGTGTCTCGGAATGGCAGCTGGACGAGAATAATGAGC
>JAAZFD010000209.1 GCA_012511925.1 Clostridiales bacterium | reverse complement strand
GTTCTACACAACCTCGTATTTCAGCGTTGAAATCGTGCAAGGTAACTCATAAAGGTAATAGGTAGGATAATTGGGAATACGGTTAGATAAGCATTTACCCGACAGGAGCAAAGAAAAGGGCGTTACAATATGGAAGTTGGCAATATGGGTAGTTATTGCTATAATACTTATTGTAACAATACCAAAGGCAGTAAGCTATATAAAGAACTCAATAGCGAATACTGCAAGGGCGAAAGCCGAAAAATCACTTACGCTATTTATGTTAGAGAATGGTGCGAGTGTAAACGACTACACAGCCTTTGTCGTAAGCTATAAAGACAAATATTACGTGTATTGGTACGTTGACGCCATAAAGGCTTTGGCAGGATTTGATGAATTAAGCGGTTTCCAGCCACCTATTAAATTTCCGGAAGGCATGGAATACCCTTTAACCATTAACCCGTTTTGCACGGAGTATCAACTTAATGATAACGGCGCATGGGAGGTGCTAACCTCCATCAATGCTGAATCTGGTTTCGAAAGCTGTTTTGAAGCAGACGATGCGGTTGTAACCTTTTGGCAGTTTGACACCAAGACTTGGAGAGAAAAGCCGCCAACAGGTGTATGTATAATTACAATGTCTGTGAATGGCGACAGCATTAAGGCGACTCGAAGGAGTTAAAAAGGAAGAGTTAATATGATTGTTAAAAACCTAAAACATAAAAAAGGTATTACATTAGCCGTAATGATAGTAACGTTTGTTGCTTTTGGAGTGCTATCGGCAATGATTGTTGCCTTTGCGACAATGATAAACAAATCTATTCAAACCGAAAACCTCTCTACAAAAAGAATAAATGAAATTGGCGAGCTAAGAACGTTTGTTTCCGATTGGTTCTATAATTTCGATAATAGCGACTTTTATGTGGACTCGGTTAGATTCGACGAATCAACCACATACGACTTTGAATCCGATACATATATCACTCAATCGATTAGCGAGGTTATTGTAATGGTTGACCCCGATTTATTGGGAACAGGCATTATATCCCCCGAGTACAAACTTATTTTCACAGGAAACACGCTTACTGCGGGCTATGGCTATGGCTCACAGGAAAGTGAAGAATATACTTCCGACCTAATAGAAGGCGTAAGCTTCGATTGGGACAAAGAATTAAAGCTAATGAAGTGTAGTGTTATCTTCAAGGACATCGAAAAACCGTATGTCTTTGTGCTTTACAAACATTCGTAAGCTAAGATGATTAAGGAGAGAATGAATGGCTACAGCGAGCAATGCAGTAATAGGGTTTGACATACAGAACGCACTTATTAAGGTGCTTTATGCTACCAACTTGTCAAAACCAAGCGTCGAAAAAATACCCATAAGCGACGAAGCTGCACAAGCATACGACTATGTGTCGATGTTGGAATCCGCTTTTTCTGAATACCATAAGCTAACCGATTTACAAACGGCAAACACAACCCTATTGTTGCCCGATAACCTTGTGGGAATCGACTTTATTGGTATTCCGATTATGAAAAAGGCGAAGATGGCAGAGGCACTAAAAACGGAATATAACGGATTATTCAGAAACCATGAGGATTTGCAATGGATAAACTATGTTATTGCTTCCGGAAAAAAGAGTGCGATATATCAAGTAGTAATGACGGATAAGCCAACCTTAAATGCGATTAAAGCCTCATTAACGGGCATAAAAGTTACGCCTAAGTTTATATCGCTTGAAGCCGCCGCAACTATGAACGCCGTTTTCCAACTGAAGCAAAAGATAAGGCGTAATAGCTTTATGTTTGTGGATATAAAGGAAAAAATAACGAACATTTTCGTCTGCGGCAAAGAGTATTTGATGGGCTATTTCTCATTGCCCTTTGGTTATGAGGTGTTGAGCAGGGAAGAGGTAATTGCCGAAAACCTACTATATGAGCATGACGTAGCTGAGCTGGCAGTTATAAATGCTACCGAGCTTGCAAAGAAGAAAAAGCTTACGGTTGACCAAGAGGAAGCGGAGTCCATAGCCGAGCAGTTAGAGGAAGAGGCTGCAAAGGCGGCTGCGGAGGCAGAAGCACAGGCTGAAGCTGAATATGCCGAAGAAAAAGAAACTGAAGAAGCGAAACCCGAGCAGGACGATTATTTCAACGACGAAGAGGAAGCTGACGAAACTCAAGCTTTGGCTGAAAAGATAAAAAAAGTGGGCAAGGTTTTCACGAAAAAAATGCCGAAGCGCTTGCCTATGTTCATGCAAAGACCTATTCCCGAAACGGAAGAAGGCTACATTTTAGAAAACTTCCGCTTATTTGAAAAGCGCATACTCCTGTGCAAAAGGCATTGTGATTATGAACGGGTTATGCCAAAGCCTGATTTCATACTAATAAAATTGGCTGAGGAGTTTGAGTTTGTAATTGAGGAATTAAATAAAGACGAGGATAGTAAGGCGGAGTTCAGGTTTTTCAATGCCCAGAAGGACATTAACCCCGAAATACTTGATAACTTAGAGCTTTACGGCGGCTTATTCTTTTCCTCCTTCAATAAAAAGTTAGTATTATAGAGGAAGTGGTATGATGGCGAATAAATCTAAAAAGGGATTTACATTAGCTGAGATTATGGTGGCGATGGCAATTGCGAGCATAATTTCTTTCGCTGCACTGTCAATCATGGTTTTGTCAAACTCTGTAAGCAAAAAGGCGACATTACGCTTTAATCTTGTAAGTGAAATCGATAATTTAGTAGAGTGCTTCAAAGCATCCGAAAACCTAACGGAATTTGAGGAAGCAATAACCTTCTACTATATGCCAAGCGATTCAACTCAGGATATTAACAAGTATTTCGTAAAAAGCATTGCGAACGGAGCGGAGCCCACAGATTTCACATACACATACAGAATATTCTTTACCGAAAATAGATTGCCCATAATGATTGAGCCTATTCTCGTTGAAATTGTTGACGGTAAAATGGTTTACACAGGTGCACATTCCTTTTATATAGAAATAAAAATAGAAATATCCACCGACCCGGCAGACCCCTATGCTATTTTTAGCGCATACGGAAACAACATGAAGAATTCCGAAAAAGAACTCTATTCGATGAAAAATGAAAGAGCTTTTAGAAAGAATGGGGTGTTTATAGATGAATAAACTGCTTAAAAGCAAAAAAGGAATGGCTTTGGCGAACACCATAATTGTGATGTTTCTTATTCTTATGATGTGTACGCTTATTATGTCATTAACCGTTTATGGAACGAATGTAGCGGCGTTTGCTTCAAAAACCTTCGAGCATGAGATGGATTTAGATGTTATTGGTTACGACTTTTTGAGATTATCCACAAACCTACTCAAAGAGTACACAGAAACGCAAATGCTTGATGAAGACGGCAATCCTATGGTGGATGAGTTTGGTACACCCGTTTATAAGTACAGCTATGAAAAGGACGAAATGGGCAATCCCAAGACTGATACCATTGTTTCATTCAATAGAACGATTAAAGTTGCAAAAAAAGGCACTGAATTTACGATTACGGTAACGAATAGAGCGGATACGGTTCTGCTAACCGTAGTTTATAAGCAAACGGCTGAGGGCAATCAAGTAACTTGTTGGGTTTACGGCGAAAGAACGCAAGGGATTTCGCAGTGATATATGAACAATTTTAAGGAGAAAAATGTATGTTAGAACAGTGGCTACCGATTATTTATATCTTCACAGGGCTTTTAGGCTTGGTGATAGGAAGTTTTTTGAACGTGGTAATTTACAGGGTTCCACGCAAAGAAAGTCTCAGTTTCCCTGCATCGCATTGCCCGGGCTGTAACAACCCAATTAAATGGTATGATAACATTCCTGTGATTTCTTATATGCTTTTGAAGGGCAAATGCCGCAGCTGCAAAGAGAAGATTTCACCAAGGTATTCGATAGTTGAACTGTTAAATATGCTCCTTTGGCTGGCTTGTGTTTTCTTCTTGATTCAAAACAGCACAACCTTCTTAGGCGAAGGCATAACAATGGAGAATGCAGTAGGCTATGCATTGGTTGCAATGGCTTTTTGCTCAACGCTTTTGGTTGTATTCTTTATCGATTTAGAGCATACATACATTCCGGATAGATTTCATGTAATAGTGCTTGCTTTGGCAGTTATTGCGATTTGCTTGAACGCCTTTGTGCCGAGCTTGAATGACGGAATAAAGTTCGCAGACAGGCTGATAGGCGGCTTCGGCGGCGGCACACTATTCCTAATTATCTATTTCGGCTCCTATTTAATATTAAAGCGTGAAGCAATGGGCTTTGCCGATGTAAAACTTGTAGCGGTTGCAGGCTTGCTATTGGGTTGGCAGAACACAACACTTTCCATTTTCTTAGCGGCTGTTTCTGCTTGCGTTGTATTGGCAGTTCCACATTTCATGGGCAAAAAGGATAGGTTTAAGGAATATCCCTTTGCACCCTATCTCACAGGCGGAATGATAGCGTCGATGTTTATTGGCAAAGCATTGATAACTTGGTATTTGAGCCTTATGCCATAATATACGCTAAAGGCTTAGGAGGAGGACAATTTGCAAAAATATAAATATCAAGCCATTAACATAAACAAGAAGAAATTCAGTGGTACGTTTTTGGCTGAAAGCGAAGACCATTTAAGAGAGGAGTTGGCTAAGCAGAATCTGTTTTTGATTTCTGCAAGGGCTGTTGCCGATACAAGTCCCAACGCCTTTTTCTCGACCTCCGGCAAGGTTAAAATTTCTGAAATAACGAACTTTTGCCGACAGTTCTCGATTTTAACGAACTCGGGTATTTCGATTGTTGACAGTATAGGAATGTTGAAAGAGCAATCCTATACGCCCTTGCTCAAAAAGGTTCTCGATATGGTTCACGAGGACGTAAAGGCAGGGCTTTTGCTTTCAGAAGCATTAGAAAAGCACCCAAAGATTTTCCCGGAGTTCTTTCGAAGCATGACCTACGTTGGTGAGATGTCTGGTTCACTCGATACTGTTTTGAACGACTTAGCGAACTACTACGAAATGGATGACAAAATGCGTCGTCAAATGAAGGGCGCTATGGCATATCCTTTGGTGCTTGTTGGTTTGATGGTTGCTATTTTGGCGTTGGTTTTCGTATTCGTTATTCCTACGTTCCAAGGCGCATTGGCAGATATGGATGTTGAGATGCCTGCATTGACTATGGCAATTTTCAATATGTCTGGCTTTATCGTTGATAACTGGATGCTGATGTTCATAATTGTTATTTTAATAGTTGTAGGCTTCAGAGTCTACGGAGGCACAGCAAAGGGCAAGGAAAACTTAGACCGATTGAAGTTAAAGCTACCTATAGTGAAGAATATTAACACAAATATTATCGCTTCCCGCTTTGCACATGGCTTTGGATTGCTTCTTGTCTCTGGTATGGACTTAGTTGACTCCATGAAGGTTATGGTAAACGTATTCGGAAACAAAGATGTTGAAAAGCGTTTCGGTTTGGCGATTGATGAAGTAGAAAAGGGCTCATCGCTTACTACTACTCTGAACAAATACGAGATGTTTCCTCAAATTATGTTGCAGATGGTTTCTGTTGGCGAAAAAACAGGTTCGCTCGACGAAATTCTCCCTCGTGCAGCAAAGTATTATGACGAGCAAGTAGAGATAGCCTTAGGTTCGCTAACCACAGTATTGCAGCCCATTATGTTAGTAGTAATGGGTGGCGTTATTGGTGTTGTATTTATGGCGGTTTACGGACCGATTCTGTCAATCATTCAAACGATTCAATAAAATGAGGTGTAAGCATGAATTTAAACTTTGAGCTTCTGCAATATTACCAATTTAAGAGGGTAATAAAGAGGAAGGAAAGAAACATAATATTTGCCGAATGTGAGAGGTTAGGGCTTCCCGTTGAAAAGTACATGATAGCTAAGCAGTACGCAACGGAAGTTTCCGCCTTGCCTGCGCTCGGTGAATTTTTATCGCTTCCTTATGCGGAAATGGATATGTTTGATGTTGACAGGGAGTTTCTCGACAAGTTTAGTCTTGCCCTTATGAAAAAGCACAAAATCGTTCCCGTTTCTGTAGATAAGAATGGCATATTGCTTTTAGCTGTTGGCAAGCCCTTAGACTTCGTGGCAATGTCAACAATAGCTACAATTTATACAGGCAAAATCGACTATGCCTATGTTCCCTCCGTTCAAATAGATGTATTTATTGACTCTATTGCGGCGGTTTTATCCACCACAAGCGCTTTGGAATCGCTTCAAAAGGATAAGGACCAAGCGTTGGTTGAGCAGGCAACGGCTTCCGATATTGAAATAATGCTT
>JAAZFD010000208.1 GCA_012511925.1 Clostridiales bacterium | reverse complement strand
GTTTCTATATCAACCTTAACGATTGAGCCACCCATTGGGATACCGTTTTTAGCGCTTGTGTACATTTCCTCTTGATAGAGTGCCCAGTAAAGCTCGCCTGTTGCATGGTCGAATGCCATTGATTGCACATAGGCTGGCATTGTGCCTGTGTTTCCGATTACTGTTAGCTCGCCTGTAGCGGGGTCGATTGTAGATAAATCGCCATAATTGTCGATTAAATACAATACACCCTCAAGGTTTGAAGCAATCGTCATAGGAGTGGAATCAGAATATACTTGCGTAATAGTTTTGGTTGTAAGGTTATTAAAATCGATTGCGTACAGCGAAACGATATCGGTATCAATATCAATACCCAAACCGAAGAATTCGCCTGTTTTAGGATTGTAGGTTAAATCAACCATTATTACGTTTTCTATCAGCTGTTCAGAAAGCGTATACTCGAATGTCTTTATATCCAAAACATAAAGCTCGCCATACATTGTAACGCCATAATACACACCGTTAACAAGTGTTATTGCATATGTATCGTAAGCTATTTCGTCTGTTTCAGCTAATAATTCTGTTTCACCTTCTTCAAGCTCGAAAACATTCCAACCAACTCTTGACTCGTCTTCATGCCATACAGTATTACCGATTGCGAATTTGCCATCGACTACAGTTACGGTGATTTCGGCTGTAAAGTTCTCTTCTGTTGTTGCTGTAATTTTAGCTTCGCCAGCTGCAATGCCGGTAACAAAGCCATCTTCATTAACAGATGCAACTTTCTCATTATCCGAAGCAAAGGTAATCTCGGATAATTGAGCTAATACAGGCATCGGAAGCACATTTATTTGCTTCGCAAACCCTACAGGAACCGAAATAGAATCTTCTTTAAACTCAATGCCTGTAAGTTCGGGAGTAGGTCCTGCATAAACATTGTCAAGCCATGCTGTATCTAATCCCTCTGATGAGCTAATATCCTTCACGTAAATGAACTCAACATTGAAGGTACCTGCTGTATCGGAATCGTTTACAAAGATAATCGTTTCCCAATCAACTTCGCCGGTCATTCCCCAAACACCAGTGCCGTCAATATAGAGAACCAAACCGTCGAAGAGTTCTTCGCTCGAAACCTTTGCATCGAATGCAAAAATATCGCCAGGCTGCAGCTCTATAGTGGTTGAAACTACACATTCGGAATTGTTTACACCTTGGTTTGTGTTGATTGCTACAGTTCTGCCATCGATTGAGCTTTCCGCCCATTTGAAATCGCCATCGTTTACAAACTCCAATGTGCCGCCCTCTACGTTTAACGCCTCATCAACATCACAGTTTGCAAAGCCGTTGGTTTTTACATTGTCAATGTAAGCGGTGTCTTCGCCCTCGAAGTCTGAACCGTCCTTCTCAAACGACCATGTGAAATTGTATTCACCTGCAGTGGGTGCAATGTATGAAAATAAATCCCATTCGTTGCCATCTCCGCTATCTGTGAAAACTGAAACATCGTTTACGTAGAATACGAGCCTATCTACATCTAATTCAGATGAAACCATGTAGTTGAACTCGAATATTTCGCCTGCCTCAAGCTCTACAACTGTGAAGAAGGATGAGCTTGAAAAATCAACTCCACTGTTCGTGCTGTAAGCGTATGACCTTGTATCATCCGCAAAAACAGCCCATGGATACTCGCCGTAATCATAGAAAACAAAACCGTCTCCACCGTCAACAGCTTCCGATAGCGCCTCATTCGGAGTTAATACTAATGGTTCGTCAACGAGTATTAAGTCAAGACCGATTGCAAGCTCGTCTGTTGATTCGTGATGGCGGAATGCCACATAGATTGGCTGACCGTCGTACTCGGATAGGTCAACAGCTTGCCTCCTCCATTTGGGAGTAGGTGTACCTTCGAACACAAGTGTGTCAAAATCCTCAATATCTGTACCCGTTGTGCTAATATACACCGAGTAAAAATCATTGGGGTAAGCTGCGTCTAATACAGAAGCATACCAGCTTAACTCTAATTCACCTGTGGGTGTGAACTGAGGTGATATAAGCCAGTTGTCGGGCGTTAGTGCTCCGCCGCGCCATGAATAGGACGCTAAACAGTTTGAGCCATTGTATGCCCAAGCAGAGTTGTTTGTTAACATCCAATTTTCATCGTCTCCGTCTTCGTCGACTAATTACCAACCAGACATATCCCCTTCAAAGTCTTGATAAAGCACATAATCGGCTTTTGAAGACTTCGGTGTGGTAGCTTTGCGTGTTGCGTTCTCTTTTGTTGCAACAGGTCTTGCCCCCTTTACGCCAATGGCAAGAACACTGGGTACCATTGAGAATACCAAGCAAAGGACCACGATAATAGCTAAAAGCTTTTTCATTTTTTCCTCCTTGTGGGATGCTTTTGCCCCCCCCATTTTTTTTATATCAACAACAATAGTTGTTATTGAAATAGTATAGCATTCAATGCAGAAACGCAAGCGTTTATTCACATTAGTGAAAACTCTTTTTGTCGTATCCGTCAAATTAGTGTAACAAATTTCGACAACTAATAATAACACCAGCAAGGCATACATTAATGCAATATGACAGGTTCCCATAACCACTTTAAGGTTGTATGAATTATATCATAAGTGTAGAACAAATGCAAGCAAATTATGTAAACTTTTTATAGAGTTTTCTTTTCTTACAAAATTCAACGGGATAGTACAGTACTTTCCATCATTATATTACATTTACCAAAAATCCTACTGCCCTTGACTAACATATAGAAAAAACATACAATTAGTATGGTGCAATATACTGTAATGACAACAGCCGTTAGGAAGGTACATATATGGATATAAACAGATATGGTTTTGGTATTCAATTTGATAAATTTAGGATGCCCATTGGGGTTGATGTGTGCGAAGCTATGCTTAATCAGATTTTCTCTGTAACCACAGCAACCGACTTAAAGGACGCATTTTTCTTTGGTGTCGAACACGAGGGCTACACAAATTCTTTCTTCTTTGCAATAGATAATATGTCTTATGGTCAGGCTCGGCGACTTCGTAAAAAAATCGAGAGCGATGCCATGTTTTCGCTTTTCTTAAACCAAGAGACACCTTTTTGGGGCAAAAACAAGCTAAGAAACGACTTGGGACTGCTACCCCCCATAGGCTCGGTAATCAATGGCGAGTTCGTTTACACAGACAGAAGTAAAACAATAAAACTAATCAAAAACGGCAAGCCTAAGTATCAATTCGTGCTTGCACCCGACAAGTACAAGGGTTCGTTGTCTTCTATCGATGCGATTAGAATATTTGCGATTTCCGCACGCAAGCACTTTTTAGGAGCGAAAATCGTTCCCCTACCAGTTGCAGATGGCGGCGAAGGCAGTATGGACGCATTTGTCGCTGCACAAGGCGGCGAATACAAAGCTGTTACGGTTTCAGACCCCTTGGGACGAGAAATTGAAGCGAAATATGCGGCATTAAATCCCACAACCGCAATAATCGAAACGGCTCAGGCATCGGGGCTAATGTTAGTTGAAGAGCATGAGAGGGATGTTCTAAGTTCCTCCTCATACGGCACAGGCGAAACGATTAAAAAGGCTTTAGAAGAAGGTTATACGAATATTTTGGTGTCCTTGGGCGGAAGTGCTACGAATGACGGTGGCATGGGCTT
>JAAZFD010000207.1 GCA_012511925.1 Clostridiales bacterium | reverse complement strand
TTTTCTATATCTAACTCGCTTTTAACGCTGCTTTCCTCTAAATCCTGCGGTTCGCTTTCTGGCGTTTCGCTAAAAAGAGGATGCGCACATTCAAAACAAAATTTATGGTTATCGGTGTTTTCGGTGCCACAATTTGGACATTTCATCTGTAATACCTCCTATGGGTCAATGTTTATGATATAACTATATCAATACCAAATAATTATATAATATCAAAGCCTATATTGCAATCATAAAATTTATTAAGCATTTTATAAAAAATAATTTCAGTTATTAGTCACCCAAACAAGTCGTACTGAATATGTTGTATTAAAGTTTTAATTGGAGGATTTTTTTAATGAAAAAGTTTATCACTGCTCTTCTGTGCTTAATTTTGATTTTCACAATGCTTGTTGGTTGTGATAATTCAGACAAAAAGCTAAGAGAGTTTACCCTTAACGAGGTTACACGCGCGGTATTCTACACTCCCTTGTATGTAGCTGCTGCAAAGGGCTTCTTTGAGGAAAACGGCTTGAAAATCGAGATTGTTACCGGTGGTGGTAGCGATAAAAGTATGACTGCATTACTTGCGGGCGATGCAGAGGTGGGTTTGATGGGCCCTGAAACAGGTGTTTACGTTGTAAACGAGGGCAAAGAGAACCATCCGATGATAATAGGGCAATTAACAAAACGTGATGGCTCGTTCCTGTTATCTCGTGTTGATGAAAAGGAAACATTCACTTGGGAAAGCCTAAAGGGTAAAACGATTATTGGCGGAAGGCGTGGCGGTATGCCATTCATGACACTGGAATATGTTCTCAAAAGTCATGGATTAACACCCGGCGTAGATGTTACAGTTCTCGATAACATTCAGTTCAACCTTATTGCAGGTGCATTCGAAGGAGGAACAGCCGACTATGTACCACTCTTTGAGCCTACCGCATCTATGATGGTAAAAGAGGGCAAGGGCTATATCGTAAGCCAAATTGGGCTTGAATCCGGTGAAATTCCCTACACAGCGTTCATGGTAACTCAAAAAATGATTAAAGACGATCCCGCATTCATCGAAGCATTTTTGAAGTCCATCTACGCAGCACAAAAATGGGTTGCAACCGCCTCTGATAACGAGATTGCAACAGCAGTTCAGCCATTTTTCCCAGATACTTCTATCGAAACGCTTGAAGCCGTTGCAAAAAGCTACCGTGAGGCAGACGCATGGATGAAGACTCCTGTAATGACAGAGGACTCATTCAATCGCTTGCTGGATGTTATCGAAGGCTCGGGAGAGCTAAAGGCAAGGTTTGAGTTTACCAAGCTCATCGATAACAGCTTTGCAAACAAAATTGTAGGCAACTAACATTCTTAGAAAAATTGCAGAGGGGGGATAACACCCCCCTACTTCGCTAAAAAGCAAAAGAGGTAAACGCCAAAATATTATTGATAGGAGGATTCTATGAGAACATTAAGAGTTGGAAGTGCAGGGCAGGAGGTTTATGTTCTACAAACAGCGCTCATGCGAGCTGGCTTCAATCCCGGTGATATTGATGGAATTTTTGGCACGAGAACGCTTTCCGCTGTTCAGCGCTTCCAAAGAGTGAATGGCTTAATAGCAGACGGAATAGTTGGTATGCTTACATGGTCAAGGCTAAGACCGTACCTTGTAGGCTATGTAATACATTCAATAAATAGGGGAGAAACATTTTGGCAATTAGCCGAAAAGTATAATACAAGCGTAAACGCAATAAGGGTGGCAAATCCGAATGTCAACCCATTAAATATCACCACAGGAACGCAAATAGTAGTTCCGCTAAACTTCGATGTAGTACCAACAGAAATTCCTATTTCCTCTGAGATGACTGCACTTATTGTAGAGGGCTTAGCTATGCGTTATCCGTTTATAAGCGTTGGTAGCTTGGGCAACAGCGTAATGGGAAAAGATTTGCTGTATATGCGTCTTGGAACAGGCAGAACGCAGGTTTCCTACAATGCAACACACCATGCCAACGAATGGATTACCTCGATAGTATTACTCAAATATGTAGAGGACCTTTCGTTTGCAAATGCAACAGGCGGTAATATCTACAACATAAATGCAAGCGAGTTGTTAAGCAGGGTTAACCTTGCAGTAGTTCCTATGGTAAACCCCGACGGTGTTGACTTAGCTTCAGGGGTGCTTAATCAAGGCACATTTTATAATCAAGCGAGGGCGATTTCTGCCGCATATCCCGACATACCATTTCCCGAGGGTTGGAAAGCAAATATTATAGGAACAGACTTAAACCTAAACTATCCTGCAGGTTGGGAGCTTGCGCGTGATACAAAATTTGCACAAGGCTTTACTTCGCCAGCACCGAGGGATTATGTAGGCACAGAGCCATTAAGCGCACCCGAAAGTCAAGCAATGGAGCAGTTTACTTTGCAAAACGATTTCAGACTAACCCTTGCATATCATACGCAGGGAAGGGTAATCTTCTGGAAATACCTTGACTATGAGCCGCCACGCTCTCGTGAAATAGGTGAAGCCTTTGCAGCGTCCAGCGGCTATGAGTTGTCGCTCACTCCGCCAGAATCTGCTTATGCGGGCTACAAGGATTGGTTCATACAAACCTATAATCGCCCAGGCTATACAGTAGAGGTTGGAGTAGGCACAAGCCCATTACCGCTATCGCAATTCCCGATTATCTATAACAACAATATTGGTATTTTGACATTGGGAATGGCGTTGATTTAATAACAGCCTGTTTGCCTATAAATCTCAAAACCCATATAATAATCAAAAATATGGAGGAGCAAAAAATGAGATTAGACGGTTTTGGGATTTTTGTGAAGGACATGGCAATCATGGTACGCTTTTACCGTGATGTTTTAGGATTTGAAATTACGGAAAGCGAAGATACCCCAAATGTGCATTTAATAAAAGACGGTACGTTGTTTATGTTCTTCGGAAGAAACGCTATTGAAAACATGACAGGAAAAAAGTTCAATTATGCACAGGGAATCAACGGGCATTATGAAATAGCTTTAAGCGTTGAAAACTACAGTGCGGTTGACATTACCTTTAATGAAGTAGTTTCAAAAGGTGCAGTACCAGTTATGGAGCCTCAAACTCAACCATGGGGACAGCGCACTTGCTATATTGCAGACCCAGAGGGGAACTTAGTGGAAATCGGCTCGTTTACTGAATGAGCAAAAACCCCACCAGCTCGGTGGGGTTTAACTCATGCAATCGGTTTAAACATCTACTTGTGCATTAACCTTTTCAAACTCGTTTGCTTTCAAGGTAGGATATACGAATTCGTTCAGATATTCCGTAACCTGTTGTGGCGCTCTGCCTACATAATCATGTGGGTTCAATGCGCTATCTATTTGCTCTTTATCGAGTATAAACGCATCGTCATTTGCAAGGCGGCTTAACAAATCGCATTCTTTGCCCTCAAGTTTCATTTGTGCGGCGGAATCCATGGAATGCTTTCTAATAAGCTCGTGCATCTCTTGACGGTCGCCACCAGCCTTAACAGCGCTCATAAGCAGGTTTTCGGTTGCTAAAAAGGGCAAAAACTCCATCAAGTTTTTCTCAATAACCTTTGGATACACAACCAAACCGCCTGTAACGTTTATTAGCAGGTTAAGCACAGCATCTATAGTTAAAAAACCCTCTGGCAAAGAGATACGCCTGTTAGCTGAATCGTCTAAGGTACGCTCTAACCACTGCGTTGCGGCTGTGTTAGCGGCATTTTGTGAGTTAGTTATTACATACCTTGATAAAGAACATATACGCTCGCTACGCATGGGATTACGCTTATACGCCATAGCAGATGAACCTATTTGATTTTTTTCAAAAGGCTCTTCAACCTCTCTCATGTGCTGTAAAAGTCGCATATCATCTGCAAATCTATATGCACTTTGAGCAATAGCAGATAAAGCGTTCAATATTCTCGAATCCGCTTTCCTTGGGTATGTTTGGCCCGAAACAGGATAGCTTTCGCTCATTTCGAACTCGTTTGCG